>DASXAN010000344.1:0-13082 GCA_036406755.1 Gemmataceae bacterium | reverse complement strand
CTCCGGCCCCCTTCCCGAAGCGGGAAGGGGGGTGTTGTCAATCGGACAGCAGTCGGCGGTTCTTGGACAGTTCTGCCCCTTCCCTCTTAGGGAAAGGGGCCGGGGGGGGTTAGGTCTTCGCAATCCCATGTCCAAGCACCTCGAGCGCGACCTGGAGACGCTGCAGCGCGACATCCTCGGGATGGGCGCGGCGGTCGAGGAGGCGATCTACAAGGCCATCCGCGCTCTGCAGGACCGCGACGCCGACCTGGCCCGCGACGTGGTCGACGGCGACAACGCCATCGACGAGGCGCAGAACCACGTCGAGGACGAGTGCCTGAAGATCCTGGCGCTACACCAGCCGGTGGCCATCGACCTCCGCCGCGTCGCCGCGATCCTGGCCATCAACGTGGACCTGGAGCGGATGGCCGACCTGGCCGTGGACATCGCCGAACGGGCGGAGGTCCTGGCCGACCCGCCGTACATCCCCGTCCCCGACCCGCTGCAGCGGATGACCGACCTGACGACCACCATGGTCCGCCAGTGCCTGGACGCGTTCGTCCACCTGGCCGTGCCCCAGGCCCGCAAGGTCGTCCGGTTGGACGACGAGATCGACCGGCTCAACGCCGACATCATCGCCGAGGTCGTCGCCACCATGCGGCGGTCGGCGGAGTTCATCGAGCCGGGGCTGTCGCTGTTCAGCGCCGTCCGCCACCTGGAGCGGATCGCCGACCACGCCACCAACATCGCCGAGGACGTGGTCTACCTGGTCGAGGGGGAGATCGTCCGCCACCGCCCGGACGCCGTCCGGGAGTGACCGCCGCGAGGGCCAGACGCATGAGCCGATCCCGCATCCTGATCATCGAAGACGAGCGCGGGCTGACGCAGGCGCTGGAGTACAACTTCCAGCGGGAGGGGTACGACGTGGCGGTGGCCCACGACGGGGCCGAGGGGCTGCGGAAGGCCCAGACATTGCTGCCCGACGCCGTCATCCTCGACGTCATGCTCCCCGGCCTGGGCGGGCTGGACGTCTGCCGGCAACTCCGGGCCGGCGAGCGGACCAGGGCCCTGCCCATCCTCATGCTCACCGCCCGCGCCGAGGAGACGGACCAGGTCGTCGGCTTCACGATGGGCGCCGACGACTACGTCACCAAGCCGTTCAACACCAAGGTACTGCTCCAGCGGATCAAGGCGCTCTTGCGGCGGGCCGACGGCCCGGCCGAGCCGGGCGACGTGGTCGAGGCCCGGGGGGTGCGGATCGACCGCGTCCGCCACCAGGCGACGTGCGGCGGCAAGGTGGTGGAACTGACGCCGACCGAGTTCCGTCTGCTGGAGTGCCTGGTCCGCCAGCCGGGGCGGGCCTTCACGCGGCACCAACTCATGGACGCGGCCATCGGCGAAGGATCGATCGTGCTGGAGCGGACGATCGACGTGCATGTCAAGACGCTCCGCCGCAAGCTCGGCTCGCCGGACCTGATCGAGACCGTCCGCGGCGTGGGCTACCGGTTCAAGGACTCAGACGAAGCCTGCTAGCGCTATTTGCAGCGGAAATGCAATGACGCACGTCTCATAATTATTGAATGTTGCACCGGATTGTCGGAAAGTTCCGCACACTGCGAAATTTTTTCGCAAAATACACTTGCAATGCCATCTTGCCCTGGTACTATCAGGTTGTCCTGTTGCTCGGCAACTTCGGTGATTGGGCGACGCCGAAGATGCGGACGACAGGACTTTAAACTACGTCCCGCCAGTAACGACTTCGGTGATTGGGCGACGCCGAGGAAGTGCTGGCGGGATTTTTATTTATAACCCGCTGCCCGCCGACCGGTCCGCACCCGCCCGGCCGATCCGCACCTCGCGGACGTGCTTGTGGCAGCGGACGCAGCTCATGGTCATGTCCACGTAGGCGAGGGTGACGGCGTCCAGGTTATTGGCCCTGGCCCCCTTCTGCATGTCGTCCAGGGCGCGGCGGAATTCGACGGCGTGCATCTCATACTGGGCCGTCGGGAACACCTTGAACCCGGCCTGCCGGCTCAGGTCCGACATCGCGCGGGCGTGTTCGCCGACTTTGTCCAGGTCGGCCATGGCGATCCCTTCGAGCACCTTCTGGGCGTTGGCCAGCTTCTTCTGCATGAGCGTGGCGGCGTCGTCGGCCTGAGGCGGGGCGGCCCGCACGCCGAACCCGAGGATCACCGGGCCGAGGACGGCAATCACGAAGACCACGACCACGATCACCAGGATGACCCGCCGCATGGCGCACCTCCCGAGACTCCCGATGGAGGGAGTTGGACTCCGGGCCTGCTCACGTCCGCCGCGCTGCGGCGCGGAGTAAAGCAAGCCGCGAGCCAAACTGCGGGTCAGCGGTTTTCGCCGGAAGACGTGCGGGTTGTGCGGGTCGTCCGGCCGTTCCGAGGTGGCGGCGGGTCGGGTGGTGTGTCGATGTGTCAGACCGGGTGTGTCAGAACGTCACGGCTGCGCCCGGGCCGGGGGCGGTTGCCGGCGGCGGGCCGGGTCCCAGAGTCGGACGCCGAGATCTTTCGGCTGGCCTCCGACCTGTGGGTCGGCCCGGACCTCACCGCCATCGTCGGCCAAATCCGGCCCGACAGAGTAGACGACCAACCCGTCCGCGAGTCGTTTCAGCCGCAGCGGTTGGCCGTCGAACGGGTCGGTAGGCACGGCGGCGAGCAAATTCATCCCGACCAACTCGGCGACGGAATCCGGCCACCGGCCGCGGTCGCGGCGGAACCGCTCGGCCGCCAGGGCCACCATCGTACTCGCCACCAGCGCCCGCGACCGCCGTTCGGCCTGGAGCAGCGCGTCGTACGACTGGATCGCCTTCTGTAACTGGGGGGATAAGGCGGCACGGTACGCGGCGATCTCGGCGGCTCGGGCGCGCGGTGCGTCCGGCGACTGCTTGGCCATCTCGACCAAGAGTGTCTCGAACCGCAGCACGGCCGCCGACTGCCGCTTGGTCCATGCCCCGCCGCGGAGCCGGTGCAGCCAGCGGTCGATCCTCGCGTACCCCGTTACGCTCGGCACGTCGTACTCGAATGCCTTCTCGGGATCGACCAACCCTTCGTCCGCGGAAGTGACCAGGTCCTCGGTGAACGCCCGCTCGCCCCGGAGCGCGTCGAGCAGCACCGGCGCCGCCAGGGCGGCCGCGAACGCCTGCCGGCTCTGATCCAGGGCCACCGGCCCCGGCTCGCCCTGGGCGAGCACCCGTTCAACACGGCCGACGGCCGTCGCCCGAACGGCCATTTCGACCAACTCCGTGATGAACATCGGCTCCGCCGCGGCCGTCCGCCCTGCCACGAGCATCCGCCGACAGTCGGCGAGGGCGTCGTCCAGCCGGCCGTCTTGGGCGAGCAGGGTGGCGTGCAGCCGTAGCAGTTGTGCGACCTCGCGAGCCTGCTGGACGCGGGGCGGGAACAGGTCGTTCAGCAGCGGCCGAACGCGGTCGTGCGGCAGCCGGCCGGGCGACAGGTCTTCGAGGCCGACCGTCAGCGGCAGCGCGTTGGCGGCGGCACTGACGACGGCCACCAGGGCGGCGGCCTGGTCCGGCCGGAGTTGCTGCGCCGGGGTCAGGGCCGCGATGCCGTCCTCCAGCCCCCGGGCGTACTCCTCTCGCCGCTCGTCGGGCGGGCCGCCGGGCGGCAGGCCGTCGTCGGGCAGGGGCGGTATGTCCTCGGGGCGGACGGCCGCCGTCCAGTCGGGCCACTTCTGCGGCATGGCCCGGCCGACGTCCCGGAGGCGGACCGCGGCGTTGCGATCGTCGGGCGGGTACGGCCGGGCGGCCATCAGGTCGTCCCACCGCCAGCCCGGGTCGAGCCGATCGGCCTCGGCGCAGGCGTCGGCCCACGCCTTCCGGGCCAGGTAGCGGTCCAGCGCGACGCCGCCGGCGAGCAATCCGACGACGCCGACGACGGCCGCGGTCAGCCACAGCCACCAGCGGCGGAAGCTGGAGGTGGGCGGCCGGGTCATGGCGGCCCTCCCGGGGCGGCAGCCCGCCGCCGGCCGCGGTGGTTCACGTCCCACAGGCGGACGCCGACGTCCGTCCCGGCCGGCCACGACTGGTCGTCCACGAAGTGACCGCCGTCGTCGGCGCCATCCGGGCCGACCGAGTAGACAGCGACGCCGTGGGCCAACCGCTTGTACCGCAGCGGCCGGCCGTCGAGCGGGTCGAGCGGGGCGGCCGGCAGAAAGTCGGGGACGAGGGCCGCCAGTGAGTCCGGCCACCGGCCGTGCCGCAGTCGGTACAGCTCGACCGCGATTGCGACGGCCGCACACCGGCACCGCGCCTGCGCGGCCTGGACGGCCGTTATGAAGTTCTCGGTGAGCCATAGCAGCGGCCGGGCCAACTCCGGGGCGTCGGCCTCCTCCTCCGCCAGCGCCGCGACGGCGGCCCGCCGCTCCGGCCACGGCAACCGGCCCGCGTCCTTCAGCCGAGTCATGTGCCTCAGCCGCCACGCCAGGGCGGCCCGCGTGTCCACGCCGAACCGGTCGGCCAGCCACTCGCGGGCCTTGTCCATCTCCGACCGTCGGGCCGCGGCGCCGGGTGTCGTGCGGGCCAGGGCGCGGAACATGGATGGCTTGAGCACTCCGGTCTGCAGGGCCTCCATGACCTGAAACGACACGGCCCGCTCGCCGCGGAGGACGACGTCCCACGGGTCGTAGTCCGCCTCGGCCGCCAGCTCCGCCTGCAAGACGGCGAGCACGTCGGCAGGCGCCTCGCCCTGGCCCAACACCCGCTCCAACCCGCGCACGGCAGACCGGGAATAGCGGGCGCGGACAAGTTGGGACACGGCGAACGGCTCGTCGCCGATCGACCGGCCCAGGTTGAGCGTCGCGTGGCAGGCCGTCAGCGCCCCGGCCGCGTCTCCCTCATGAGCGAGGACTAGCGTCAATGGCTCCAGCACCCGCCAGTGGACTGAACTCATGTCGTCCGCGTGTCGCAGCAGGGTGCTGACGCCGTCCGCGGCGTACGTGATCGGGTGCCGGCCGCGGGGGTAGCGGACGAGAGCCAGGGCCGGGCCGACGCCGGCCTCGGCGTCCTCCAGCACGTCGATCAGGCCGGCGTACTGGGCATCCGTCAGCCGGACCTCGGGCGTCAGGCCGCGCAGTAACTCGTCCCGCAGCTGGTAGGCGTACAGTGGGGGACGGCCGAGCAGCGCCCGGGCGTGGCGGATGACGGGGCTGCTGTTCTCGGCGTCGGGCACCTTCGCCCGGTCGGCCTCGATCTGCTCCAGTCGCCAGCGCGGGTCGGCGGCGTCGAGTTCGGCGATCGCGTCCCGGAGTTGCCAGCCGATCCGAGCGTGCCGGTACACCAGCCAGCCGGCGACGGCCGCGGCGGCGAGGGCGACGAGCCCCAGCGCGATGACGACGAACCGGAGGCGGCGCCGCCGTGGCGGTGCGGGGGCGGTAAAGGGGGTCATGGCGCGGCCTCCGCGGGCGGTTGCGGCGGCCGCCGGCGGTTCGGTCGGGCGGTCGTCGCCATGGTCACTCTCTCACTCGGGCTTCCGAGGCGGTTCGGCGCTTGCGTCCGGCGCGGAGATCGGGCTGCGCGGCGGCCGCCGTCGGCTCGGATCAGCCCGGCCGCGGCTGCTGGCGTCGGCCGCGGCCGTCGGGTGCTGTTGCCGCTCATCCCGGTCCGACCTAACACCATCCATACACCCCGTTGTATCCCGGAGGGCGATTGATGAAGGCGAAGAACTCGATCAAGGAGGCGGCCGCGAAGGCCCGGTTGGAAAAGAAGGCGGACACCGGATCGAAGTGGCTCGTCCAGGTCCCGGGCACCACCAAGAAGTGGACGAACTCCCCGTCGGACCTCCTCCTGCTCAAGGAGTGGATCGACACCCTCGGCAATTACAACGAGTCCAACATCAAGCAGGCGATCAGCCAGATGATCGCCGGCGAGGGGAAGCGGTCGACGAACAAGTACAACAACGCGCCGGTCCAGCACGCTTCCTCCGGGTCCGGCTCCGGGGGCAGCGGGGCCTGCTCCCTCTGGTTCGCCGAATACCCGGAATACACCCTGAACCTCCTGGCGGTGGGTCACCACATCGAGTCCAACACGGCCAAGTACGAGATCGACTGGACCTGTGGGACAGACTGGCCGGGCGGGAAGGTCGGGGCCACGGTCGGCGCGTCGGGGGGCTGACGGCCGGAGGGCACCGCGGCGGACCCGGTCCGGCCCGGCCGTCACGTTTCCGGCACCTTCGCGCGCCGCTTCGGGCCGGGCCGGCCGGCCAGCAACTCCGGCAGCGCGTAGCCCGCCGCCCGGCCCGGCTGGCCGGCGAAATACTCGTCCAGCAACGGCCGGACGTGGTGCTCCCACACCGCTGCGAGCTTGTCCGCGTCCAGGTCCGGCACCATGAAGTAGCTGTGCCCCACCTGCCGGTCCGGCCCCAGGTCCGCCCGCAGCCGGGCGTTCAACTCCTCGAACAGCCGTACCACCGCCGGCGCGAACTCCTCCCCGGCCCGCGGCGGGTGGGCGGCCAACCAGTCCGCCAGCACAGCCGCGTCCGGCGGCATCTCCAGGAAACTGAACCGCCGCCGCAGTGCTTGGTCGAGCAGGGCCACCGACCGGTCGGCCGCGTTCATCGTGCCGAGCAGGATGAGGTTGGCCGGCAGGCGGAAGCTGCGGCGAGAGTACGGCAGCGTCACCGCCTGGTCGCGGTATTCCAGCAGGTACAACAGCTCGCCGAAGATGCGGGGCAGATTGCCGCGGTTGATCTCGTCAATGACCAGCACGAACGGCTCCGCCGGGTGGCGGGCCGCCTCCGCCGCGAATGCGCACAGCACCCCGTCCTCGACCGGGTAAGTGACCTCGCGGCGGCCGTCCACCTCGACGGTCCGGACCTTGATCCCTTCGACGAATTCCTCGTAGGCGTAGGCCGGGTGGAACTGCACCAGCCGCACCGCCTCCTCCCGGCCGCTGGTCAGCAGCCGGGCGAGCTGGCGGGCGACGTGCGTCTTGCCCGTCCCCGGCACCCCCTGGAGGATCAACTGCCGCTTGAGGCCGAGCAGCTCCAGGGCCCGCTTGAGCCAGCCGTCGGACAGGTGCGTCGCCCGGCGGAACTCGGCGTGCAGATCGGCGGCGTCCGGGCGGTGCCGGCCAGCCCGGCGCTCCAGCAGCGGCAGCGGGTCGTCGGCCGCGGCGCAGGCATAGGCCGGGAGCAAGCGGTCGAGTGTGAGCAGCACGTCGCCGACGAGTTCCTCGCGGGTCAAAAGCGGGTCGTCCGGGGCGAGGGCCTTGGCGGCGACGAGCGACTTGCCGGCCGCCCACGCCCGCAGGTCGCCAGGGCCGGCCGGGGTGGCCGCGTCGGACAAATCCTCGGCGTGGCCGAAGCGGCAGCGCTCGGCGGCCCCGCCGGCCCGCAGGGCGTCGAACAGCACTTCTGCGTGGGCCTGGACGTTGTGTCGGAACTGCCGGCCGGCGGCCCGCGCCTCTCGGCCCAACCGCAGACCGTAGCTCACGCCCGCCGCCGACAGGCGGACGAAGAACTGCACGTCGTCCCGCTTGCCGCCGTGGTCCCTGCGGTAGAACGTGATCCAGAGCACGTCCTGGTACGGGACCGACCGGCCGTAGTCGTTCTTGACCACGCTGGACAGCGCCCGGCCGCTGCGGGCCGCCGTCTCCAGGTCCCAGCCGTGGGCCGACCGCAACACCGGCTCGACGTACCGCTCGGCCAACGCCCGGCACAGTTCGGTCAGCGGCTCGCGGACGGCGAACTGGTAGCGGTCCCGCTGCCGGTCCATCCAGCCGCGGTCGTTGTGGTCGCGCAGCTCGGCGAGGAAGCGGAACGTGTCGGCGCAGAAGCCGCCGAAGGCGGTGACCTCTGAGCCCGCCGCGCCAGCAAGGGAACGCCCTTGCTGGCGCTGCGGGCTCAGAACTGAGTATGCGGTAAGCACCGCCGGCGCTTCGAGCGGGTGCATCCGGTAGCGGTCGCAGAGGGCGGTCACCGCTTCGGCGTAGATCCCGTAGTCGTCGCCGAGCGCGTCGTCGAGCTTGGCCAACCCGGTGCGGGCGGCGGCGTTCCACACCGGGTAGTCGTGTGGCGACCGCAGGTGCAGCACGGCCGCCGACAGCCACCGCCCGGCCCCGCAGAGCTGCGCCTGCCGGTCGAACGCGGCCAGCTCGGCGAGAGCGTCGTCGGCGTGATAGAGGCGGTCGATCCGCGGCAGCAGCGCCGGGGCGTGCAGCTCCCAGTCGATCGGCCGGCGGGTGCCGGCCGGGTCGGCGATCGCCAGCGCGGCGGCGACGCGGCCGGGGTCGTTTGCCTTCAGGCCGGTAAGCAGTTGCGCCCGGCCGTCGGCCAGCGCCTTGCCGCCGTCCGTGAGCCGGCGGCGGAGCGGCACCCGGCTCCGCTCCTGCCGAATCAGGGCCGGCAGCGGGTCGGCGGCGTCCGCCCCGGACCACAGGTCTCGGCCGCGCATGTGGGCCACCAGCCCCAGGAAGTGACCGACGTGCAGGGCCGTCAGGCCCGGCTCGCGAGCCAGGATGCGGCCATAGGCGGTGAGGAGGGCGGCGTACAGCTCGGTCGGGCCGTCGCGGCGGTCGTCGATCAGGCCGACGCGGCGCAAGCCGGCGAGCGTGTCGCGGGTCCAGCCCGGGTGGCGGTCGGGGTTGAGGGCTTGGGCAGCGGCGGACCAGAACGCCGGGCCCACGCCGGGGACGAAGTACGGCCCGTCGGCGGCGACACACCGGCCGAGCCGCACCGGCAGCGGGTCGGCGTTGCGCAACAGGTGGGCCAGCCCGTGGCGGACCAGGGCGGCCCGGCGGGCGAGGGTGTCGGCGTGCAGCGGCGGCGAGACGACCGCGGCGTAGAAGCGGAGCAGGGCGGTGCGGAAGTCGTCGGCCGTGAGGGAGTCGAGCAGGTCGTCGCGGAGCCAGTCGGCCGCGGCCGAGCGGACGGCCGCCGCCCGCGGGCCGGCGGGGCACCCTCGGAGCGGGTCGGCGGCCGCCGGCGGCGCGGCCTCGGCGTAGGCCCGCAGGAGCGGGGCCAGCGGCAGGGGCGGTCGGCGGTGCGTCCTCATCACGGCGGCCGGGGTCACGGTGGCGGCGATTCGTCCTGAACTGCCGATTGTAGCAGACTCTCCGTCGTCCGGGGCGGGATTCGGTGGACCGGCCGGCGGCGGAATGCCGATAACCGGCACAGGCTGCACAGGGCGGGCCGGTTGCCGCCGCCACCGCGCTCCGGGGGGTTGGGATGATGCCGCGGATTCGGCTGACGGCGGTCGCCTGCGGTGTCGGGCTGGTCCTGGGTTGGACCGCCTTGATCGCCGCGGCCGACGACCCGCCCGCGCCCGCCCTGCCGGCCCCGGACCCCGGCCTGCGGCCGCTGCCGATCACGCTGCCGGCCGCCCTGCGGCTGGCCAACGCCAACGCCGTGGACATCCTCGCCGCCGCCGAACGGGTCCGCGTCGCCGCCGCCCAGCTCGAGCAGGCCCGCGTCCTCTGGCTGCCGACGATCACCGTCGGCGGCGACTACGCCCGCCACGACGGCCCGTTCCAGGCGGCCGACGGGTCGATGATCAACGTCAGCCGCAGCAACCTGATGTTCGGGGCCGGCACCGGCATCGGGTCTGCCGCCACCCTGGTCGTGACCGACGCCATCTTCGCCCCGCTCGTCGCCCGCCAGGCTGTCCGCGCCCGGCGGGCGGACGCGCAGGCGGCGGCCAACGACACGCTCGTGGCCGTCAGCGACGCCTACTTCGGCGTCCAGCAGGCCCGGGGCGAGCTGGCCGGGGCGGAGGACACCACCCGCCGGACCGCGGAGCTGGTCCGTCGGATCAACCTGCTGGCCACGGGGCTGGTGCCGCCGGTGGAAGCCGTCCGGGCCGAGGCCGAGTTGGCCCGCCGGCAACAGGCGGAGCTGTCGGCCCGCGAGCGGTGGCGGACGGCGGGCGCGGAGTTGCTCCGGGTCGTCCGGCTGGACGCGGCCGCCCAGGTCGAGCCGGTCGAGCCGCCCCAGCTCCGGGTGACGCTGGTCGATCTGACCCGTTCGGTGGACGACCTGATCGTCATGGGGCTGACGAACCGGCCCGAGCTGGCGTCCCGGCAGGCGCAGGTGCAGGCGACGGTCGCGGCGCTGCGGCAGGAGCGGCTGCGGCCGGTCATCCCCAGCGTGCTCATCCGCGGGTGGTCGACGCCGGCGTCTGGGACGCTCGCGGTCGGCGCGTTCGGCGGCGGTCGGAATGGCACGATCGGCGATTGGGGCATCCGCGAGGATTTCGACGTCCAGCTGCTCTGGCAGTTCGACAACCTCGGCCTGGGCAACCGCGGCCGCGTCCACCAGCGCGAGGCGGAGAACCGGCTGGCGGTGATCGACCTGTTCCGCGTGCAGGATCGGGTGGCGTCCGAGGTGGCGACGTATTACGCCCAGGCCGAGCTGGCGGCGAAGCGAGTGGACATCGCCGAGCGGGGCGTGCGGCTCGCCCTGGACTCCGTCGAGAAGAATCTGGCGGGGCTGAGCCAGACGCGGCGGGCCGGCGATCTGGTCGTGCTGATCGTCCGCCCGCAGGAGGCGGTGGCGGCGGTGCAGGCGCTCGCCCAGGCGTATGCCGACTACTACGGGGCGGTCGCCGACGCCAACCGGGCGCAGTTCCGCCTGTACCGGGCGCTCGGCCAGCCGGTCCAGTGCTTGCCGTGGGACGCTCCGACGGCGGCCGTGGTCGTCCCGGCCGCACCAGCGCCGGCCCCACCCGCGGCGCTGCCGCCGGTGCCCGCGGCGACGGCGTCGCCGTGGACACAACCCGTCGCCTCACGACCGGCTCCCAATTGATTCCGGCAGAACCGCGTCACCCCGTTCGGGGTCGTGTCTCGGTTTGAGGTCTCGCCGGCGCGGCCGGGTGGTTGGTCGGCGGCGTGGCGCGCAAGTCACCGCTTCGCCGGTCTCGGCGTCGTGCCGCGTCTAGATACCTCCCGCCAAATGGCGAAGTGTTGGCGGAATATCAAGCTCAGTAGCCGCGGCCAACAGCGACATCGAACGCGGGACCAGCTTGCGAGGCCGCGGTCCACTGCAGCGCTCGGGTTAGGCGTCTTTCGGCCACTCGACGGACATCCCGACGCAAACTTCGCGCACTCGCCCGGTGGACTCGGCGACCTCGACCGTGACCGTGCCGGGGCACTCCGTAACGCCGGACGGCAGCGCCTTGGGGAACTCTACAACCCAGGAATCGCTGGCGAGTACCGTTCGGCCGAGCATCCGGTTCACCTGCTCCGCCTGCATGTGTCGGACGGCCTCCGGCTCCAGGTGAACTGCCCGACCGAGCCGGCTCACGAACTCACGAGCCGCGGCGATCGCCTGTTCTCGCGTCATTGCGCGCCCCGCCTAACGCCACCCTCAGGAGCCGGGCCGGCTGGGGAAGCTTGAACCCTGGAACCACCGAATGCCAGCCCGGTCTGCTGCAGCGTTTTGTTCGGCCTACCCTCGCTTGCCCGCAAACGCCTCCACGGCATTCTCCCACTCGTCAACGTCGCACAGCCAAGCGATGGCCTCGGACGCCCGACCCGCCAGCTCCGGCCGGAACTCGTTGCCGACGATCCGCCAGGCCAGCACCATCAGCGGCGCGATGGCGAGTGCTTTGTCGGACGGGTACGACTCGACGAACTCCCGCAACTCCTCCGGCCGGGCTTGGGCCATCTGGTGTGCCACGTTCGCGTACTGCCCGTAGCTCGCCTCGGGGCCCCGGGACCGCAACTCGGCGACGCAGCGGTCGGCACAGTCAGCGAGCCACCGAGCGTGCGTGCTGACCATCGGCGCCACCTCCGCAGGCCGAACTAGTGATTAGCTGGACCTAGCTATCATCCACAAACATTGCAGCGGCTGCAACCTATCACGGCCGGCCTTTCGGGGTCTTCGGCCACGCAAGCTGCCGTGGCGAGACGGCTTGCGGTCGCCATGCCGATCCTGCGGCCGGCGTGATAGATGGCGATACGCCGCAAGCTATCACGGGAGCCGGCATAGCACTTCTTCATTTCGCGGGAAGTATCCAGCAGGGCGATGATTGCCACGGGCACGCCCAGGCCGAATACGATCGCCTTGCCGGTTTCGTCCAGTACCCCAAGCATGAGTGCCACGCCCAGCAGCACAACGCAGCCCACGGCGTAGAGCCGCCGCCCCCGGATCACTTCGCGCTCCAGCGCCGGCAAGGCGGCCGGATGTCAGGCCCGGCTCTCTGGGCTGAAAACCCGGCCGCGGCGACTTGCTCTCGCGACTTTATACCCTACGGTTCTAATGGGCCGCTCCGGGCGGGGCACGCCGCACGTCTTGCCAACCGCCCCGGCCCCCCAACGATCGTCGCCCTTCACTTCCGGCGGTGGCTCCGCCTCACATCACCGCCGAGCCGGAGAACCCGTCCCATGGACCCGTCGTTCGCACTCCCCGTCTCCCCGTCTGCCGACCCGGGGTGTCGCAAAATGTCGCATTCTGTCGCATCAGAAAAAGATGTTTGCCTGGCGGCGGCCCTGGCGGCCGGGACGCCGATCGGCACGGCGGCCACGCAAGCTGGCGTCAGTCGGCGGACCGTGGAGCGCAAACTCGCCCGGCCGGACTTCCGCCGCCTGGTCGCCGACCTGCGGGGCGAGCTGGTCGCCCGCGCCCTCGGCCGCTTGGCCGACACCATGACCCGCGCCGCCGACGCCCTGGCCGCCCTCCTCGACACCCCCGACGACCGCGTCCGCCTCCGCACCGCCCGGGCCGTCCTCAGCCTCGGCGTCCGCCTCCGCGACTCCGTCGACCTGACGGAGCGGGTCCACGAGCTGGAGCAAGACCTGGCCCGCGCCCAGGAGGCCGCCCCGTGAGCCGCAAACGCCAATCGCCGCGGCCGACGAGGTTACCCGCGATCCGACGCACTCTGCGTCGCCGGCCGCGGCTGCGATCGGTTGTTTCCGGGATCATTCGCAGGCGGAATGCCTGGACGGCTCCGCCAACGAGTTACGCCGCTTGAATCGTCTCTCGTATCCCGGTACACTGTGAAGACTTGGTGAAGAACTCATGTAGCTGTCGAGAGTTCCGCCGAGGCTTCCCACCAGCCGGCCGTCCAACAGCCACTGCCCGGCGTCGTCATTCGGTGGTCCACCCGACGGGGCGCGGTCCGCC
>DASXAN010000343.1:0-6485 GCA_036406755.1 Gemmataceae bacterium | reverse complement strand
AGCGAGGATTATCCTCGCTGGCGCTCGGGCTCGGACGAGCCCCGCTCCACCGCCCGGGAAAGCGCACTAACCCTCTGCTCCGTGGCGGGCCGGCGGTGCGGTCGGCGGGCCGACAGGCATTCGGAGAACCGCTGATGTCCCGTTCGGCCTGCCATACGCTTGCGGCATTGGCGGCGGTCGGCCTTTGCGGCGCATCGTTCGTCGGGTTCGGGTTGTGGTTCAACCCCGGGTGGGCCAACCTGCGGCGGGGCGGTCTGGAGGTTCAACTCCTTTGGCCGGCCGGGCTGTCAGCCTTCGTGGCCGTCGTCTTGATGACGGCGTCGGCCGGCACTTGGGTGGTTTGGGCCGCCGGTTCTGACGCGGAGTCCGGTCGCAATCCCGGTGGCGCTGCCACGGCCGCGTGGTTCGTGCTGACGGCCGTCGGAACGGCGGTCGTGGCCGGGTGCCTGTTCGTCGTGCTCCACAGACAGGCCGTCGCGATGTGGCCCGCCGGCTACAACCCGTGACGCCGCGGCGGAGCCGACCGCCGACTCGGGGCGGGCCGGATTCCCGCAAAACGCCTGATTCCGGCGAAGCTGTGTCACGACCATGCGCATCCGTCCCGTCGTCCCCGCGGACGCGCCGGCCTGGGTCCGGCTCCGGTAAGACCTGTGGCCGGAGAACGACGACACCCACCGGACCGAAGTCGCGCAGCTCTTCGGCGGGGAACTCCCCGAGCCGCTGGCCGTCCTGCTCGCCGAGGCCCCGCTCGCCGAGTCCGACCGGTGCGAGGTGGTCGGCTTCGTGGAGCTGTCCGTCCGTCCGCACGTGCCGAGCCGTTAGTCGGCCGGCTGGGCCGCCCGGTCGCCCCACGAGCCAAACGCGGGTGCTCATCCGGTCCGAGAAGGTCGTCCGCCGTAGCCGGCGCCGACTCCGTCAGGGCGCCGTCAGCCGGGTCCGAAGGCCGGGTGCGGCAAGCCGGCCGAACACGACGCCGCCGGCGAGCGTGCCGAGCATGGACACCAGGCCGTAAGCGACCACGGCCGTGACGGCCGGCGTGCCCGCAAAGTTGCCGGTCGCGATCGCCAGCCCCACGGCCGCGTTCCGGGCGGCCGTCGTCAGGGCCGACGCCTTCCGCGTCGCGCCGCCGCCCGTCACGCACACCCACCCGATGGCGACGCTGGCGAGGAAGAGCACGAGCATGCCGACCCAGGCGCCCGCCCGGATGGCGGCCAGGGTGTCGAACTGCGTGGCCAGGATGAGGCCGATCAGGACGGCCAGCAGGACGTTCGCCAACAGGCCGATCGGCCGGGCGATGCGGGCGGTCACGGCCGGAGCGACGTGACGGACGGCCAGCCCGACGGTCAGCGGCAGGAGCTGGGCGAGGAGCAACGTCCGAACGATCCCCAGGGAATCGACGGCCAAGGCACTGTCCGGCGCGACCCAGGGCACGAACAGCCCGAGCAGGGCCGGCGAGAGGACCGCGGACAGCCCGCCGAGTATGACCATCAGCCCGACCGCCCACGGGACGTCGCCCCGGCCGATCGCCGTCGCCGGCGGGCCGACCGGGGCGCCCGGGCAGACGGCCAGGATCAGGAACCCGACCGCGACCAACGGCTCCGGCTGGACCACGCGGAGCAGGCCGAGCGTGACGGCCGGCACCAGCACGAAGTTGGCGGCAACACCCAGCGCGACCCGACCCGCCGACCGGGCCGCCGCGACCACGGCGGCGACCGTCACCTGGAGCCCGATCGACAACATGATCGCCGCCAGGGCCGTCACGTTGACGAGGCCGACGACCTGTTGCGTTGTCACGGCAGCTCACCCCGGTTCGGGAGTCGCCCCCGCGGCCGCCGGTTTGCCGACCACTGGCGACGAGAAAACAACAGCCGCCGGCGCGATCGCGCGGCTCGCCCGGGCCTGCAACCGGTCCGCGTCCGCCCGCAGCTCGGTCAGGCAGGCGGCCACGCCGACGCCGCCGACCGCCGCCGCGAGCAGCCGCGCGACGCGCCGGAGGGGCCTGGCGGTCCGGCTCCTCCGGCGGCTACTTGTACGTCCAGGTCACCTCGTAGTGGTGGTCCGCCGCGAGGGACAGCAGCTTGAACGCGAGGACCGACGCGTCCTCCGCCAGGAACCGCGTGACCGGCGTCACGGCCTCGACCTTCTGGTGGTCCCCCTCGTGCCGGGTCACGCGGAAGTTCTTGTACTCCTTCCCCTCCGGCATCAGAATCCACACGGTCAGCTCGGCCGTGTCGGCCCGGAGGTTCAGGGGGACGGTCGTGCTGTCGGCGTCGTCCCTCAGGTACAGGCCGCCGCCCTGGTGGTCGCACACCAGGTCGACGTACTGGCCCGGCGGGACGTTGCGGAAGTCGTAATTCGCCTGCCACCGGCAGGTCCGCTCCACGACCGGGGTGTCCATGTCCAGCGACTTCTGCAGCGTCGGCCGGAGTTCCTGGTGCGGGAAGCGGATGGACCCCTGCGGGTCTCGCACCAACAGCCGCCAACGGAAGACCTGGTTCGCGGTGTTGTCCGCCGTCTTCGACACCAGCAGTCGGCGGGAGTGGAAGGCGTACGAGTCGGCCGCGTTCTTGGCCGTGCCGTCCGGCTTCCACTTCCGCAGGTCCATGATCCACGAGTCCTGGATGACGACGAAGCCGACGTAGTCCGGCTCCTCGAGCCGGTTCACCTCCTCGGCGGGCGCGGCGGGGAACCGGGGCTCCGGCCCGTTCTCGAGAAGCCGGCTCATCACCTCGACGTCCCGGCTGCCCTGCGACAGCGAGTTGATGAGCAGGCTCTGGCGGTGGGTCCGCTGGTAGAACTTGACGGCGAAGTACGGCGCGAGCACCAGCAGCGGCACGATCAGCGGCACGTACACGTACGACACCCAGTCCCGGCGGCTGAGCAGCCGCGACCAGATGTGGCGGGCGGCCGACACCTGCAGGGCCCGGGCCGCGACCGTCGCCGGGGCCGGGTCCCGCAGCCGGTCGCCCGCCGGCACGGCGACCGCCGTCGGGGCCGCGCCGTTCCGCCCGGGGGCCGGGTCCCAGGGCGGGCCGTCGGGCAGCCGGTCGCCGAACACCTCGGGCCGGGCCTTACACGCCTTGCGGCCGATGCAGTACCCGTGCCGCACCAGCGTGCTGATCTCCAGGTCCGAGAACCGGTCCAGGTCCGTCCGGACGCCGGCCACCTGTCGCTGGACCTCGGGGTGAAGGGCGGTCGGGTCGTCGGCCGGCTCGACCACGTCGGTGATCGGGGCGAACACGAACCCGGGCGTGCCGGCGAACGTCTCGATCTCCAGCTGCCAGACCCGGTCCATGAGGATGTCGGAGGCCCGCATGGCCGTGCGGATCAGCCCGCCGGCGTGCCCGGCCGGCTGGACCTCGAACGACTTGCCCACGTCGCTGACCAGCACGCCGTCCAGCCCGCTGTTGAGCCGGCGGAAGCAGGCCCGGCCGGTCGCCTGCCGGACGGCCGCGTCGAACAGGTGGCGGTTGAGCCAGAACTGGTCGTCCGCGGTCCACGACCGGCCGTGGTGCCGGCCGGCCTTGACGGCCGCGGCCGCGGCCGGGTCCGTCAACGTGAGCGCGGTCAGCTGCGGGTCGCGGTCGAACTGGTAGTGGCGGAGGACGTGAGCCAGCCGGGCGAGCAGCCGCTCTTCGCCGTCGGCCGGCTGGCCGTCCGGGGCGGTCGGCGGGGCCGGCGGGGCGGCGACCGCCGCCCCGTTGGCCGCCGCCGGCAGCTCCGCGTGCCGGCCGCCGCCGGCCGCCAGCAGGTGCGCGACCCGGCGGAGCGGCGTCTCCGCGGCCGCCGCGGTCGCCTGCCGCAGCGCCTCGAACACCTCGCCGAAGTCCAGGAAGTCCTCCCGGGTCAGCCCGCCGCCGGCCAGCAGCGGCCGCTCCAGGACGCGGAACATGCGGACGCCGAGGTTGTCGAACACCGCCCCGTCCGTGTACGCCTGGCGGTCGAACTCGCCGGCCTTCGCCCCGACGTCGGCGGCCGTCAGCGCCAGCGGCGGGAAGAACCCGGGGAACGCGCTCGACGCGGCCACCGCCATCGCCACCGTCGCCAGCCCCGTGTGGATGCGATCCAGGCGGACCCCGTTGCCCGGCTGGCGGCGGACGGTGAGCAGGCCGTCCCGGTCGAACGAGCACAGGCACCCCTCGCTCACGTTGGTCGTGAGCAGGTGCAGCCGCGGCGACTCGGGCAGCTGGAACAGGCTGGTGTCGCCGTACAGGTACTTCTCGTAATGCCACTCCAGCCACCCGGTCCGGCTGTACCTGCGGTTCGACAGGCCCAGCAGCCGCCGCGGCCCGCACAGCGGCAGGGCCAGCGGGTAGCGGCGGATGATCCGGTTGCGGACGTCCAGGCGGATGAACGCCAGCAGCTCGGCGGCGGCCGCGTCGAACTCGCCGGGGGAGCCGTTGTACCGGTCCCAGTTGAGGACCAGGTGGGCGGCGAGGACGCTGCCGCCGGACACGGACGTGATGTGCGTCACCCGCGGCAGGGCGCCGGCGTCGCGGAGGAAGCGGACCAGGCCGAGGTGGTACAGGCTCGCCCGGAAGCCGCCGCCGGACAGGGCCAGGCCGATGCGGTTCATGACGACGCTCCGGCAGGGGTCAGGGCCGCGGCCCGGCCGCCGACCGCCGGGCCGGCGTCCCGGTGGGACTCCGGCCCGTTCCCGGTTTTCCAATCCGCCGCCGTCAGGTCGGCCGGCGTCACCGTCGCGAACACGTGCATGATCCGGGCGACGATCCCGGTCCACCCGGTCTGGTGGCTGGCCCCGAGGCCGGCCCCGTTGTCGCCGTGGAAGTACTCGTAGAAGTGGACCAGGTCCCGCCAGTGCGGGTCCGTCTGGAGCTTCTCGGTGCCGCCGTAGACGGGCCGCCGGCCGTCCGCGCCCTTCAGGAAGATGTTGCCCAGCCGCCGCCCGATCTCTTCGGCGACCTGGAACAGGGTCATGAGCCGGCCGGACCCGGTCGGGCACTCGACTTTGAAGTCGTCGCCGTAGTAGCTGTAGTAGTTCAGCAGCGCCCGGATGATCAGGCCGTTGACCGGCATCCAGATCGGCCCCCGCCAGTTCGAGTTGCCGCCGAACATGCCGGTGTCGGACTCGGCCGGCAGGTAACTCACCCGGAACTCCTGCCCGCCGACGTGGATGACGTACGGGTGGTCGGCGTGGCACCGCGACAGCGACCGGATGCCGAATTCGCTCAGGAATTCGTCCTCGTCGAGCATCTTGGCCAGGACACGGCGGAGCCGGGTTTCGTCGAGGACGGCGGCGAGCCGCCGGCCGGCGACGCCGGTCTTGACCGGGTCGTGGATCGCCGCCCGCAGCTCCGGCCGGGACGCCAGGAACCAGCCGAGCCGGTCCCCGATCTCGGGGTATTTGGTCAGCAGCGCGCCGTCGTAGACGGTGGCCGCGCACAGCGGCAGCAGCCCGACCATCGACCGCACCTTGAGCCGCTCGGCCCGGCCGTCGGGCAGCCGCAGCACGTCGTAGAAGAACCCGTCCTCCTCGTCCCACATGCCGGTCTCGCCGCCCAGCTGGGTCATCGACGACGCGATCCAGAGGAAGTGCTCGACGAACTTGACCGCCATGTCCGCGTAGTCCGCGTCGGTCATCGCCAGCTCGACGGCGATCTCCAGCATGTTCTGGCAATAGAGCGCCATCCAGGCGGTGCCGTCGGCCTGCTCCAGGTGGCCGCCGGTCGGCAGCGGGGCGGACCGGTCGAACACGCCGATGTTGTCCAGGCCGAGGAACCCGCCCTCGAACACGTTGCGGCCGGTGCGGTCCTTGCGGTTGACCCACCAGGTGAAGTTCAGGAGCAGCTTCTGGAAGCTGCTCTTGAGCCACTCCCGGTCCCCGTTGCCGGCGGCGGCCTTCTCCAGCCGGTAGGTGAAGATCGTCGCCCAGGCGTGGACCGGCGGGTTGACGTCGCCGAAGTTCCACTCGTAGGCCGGGATCTGCCCGTTCGGGTGCATGTACCGCTCGCGGAGCATCAGCCGCAGCTGCCGCTTGCCGAAGTCCGGGTCCACCAGCGTCAGGGCCAGGACGTGGAAGGCGAGGTCCCAGGCGGCGTACCACGGGTACTCCCACTTGTCCGGCATGGAGATGACGTCGCCGTTGTACATGTGGTGCCAGTGGTCGTTGCGGGGGGCCTGCTTCCGCGTCGCCTTGAACGGGTCGGAACCCCGTTCCTCGAGCCACTTGTCGACGTCGTAGAGGTAGAACTGCTTGCTCCAGAGCATGCCCGCCAGCGCTTGCCGCATGACGAGCGCTGCATCGGCATCGAGCGGCGCGGGCGTGATCGCCGCGTAGAACTCATTGGCCTCGTCGCGACGCTTCTGAAGCACCTCGTCGAAGTGGTTGCCAAACGGCGTGCCGGGCTCACCGTTGCCGCGGGCGATTGTGGCCGGAGCTGCATCGGACAGCCGAAGCCGGAGCTGCCGGCTCTGGCCGGGGTCGACGGTCACCTGGTAGTGCGCCGCGACCTTCGTCCCTTTCT
>DASXAN010000342.1:0-1868 GCA_036406755.1 Gemmataceae bacterium | reverse complement strand
GACCGGCCCGCCGCCGGCCCCCGGCGTCACGACGATCTCGGCCCGGCCGTCGCCGTTCACGTCCGCGACCGCCGGCGAGACACCGCCGGTGAACGACGGCTCGAACGCGAAGAAGCTGCCGATGTCGGTGGCCGTCCCGTTGGCGACCTGCCAGACGCGGACGTGCGGCGCGAACCCGGCCGACGGCACGGTCACGACCTCGGCCCGGCCGTCGCCGGTCAGGTCGCCGGCCGCCACGTTCACCCCGCCGCGGAAGCCGGCGGCGAACGCGAAGAAGCTGCCGAGCGGGCCCGGGACCGGCACAACGCTGATGAACGGGTTGACGATGAAGGAGCGGACGTGCGGCCCGCCGCCGGGCCCGGCGCCGACGACGACCTCGGCCCGGCCGTCGCCGGTGATGTCGCCGGCGGCGACGCTCACCCCGCCGGTGAACCCCGGGGCGAAGGCGAGGAAGCTCGCCTCGAGGGTGATCGCCCCGGTCGCGTCGATGCTGAACACCTTGACGTGCGGCCCGCCGCCCGGGCCGGCCCCGGTGACCAGCTCGATCGTGTTCGGGTTGCCGTCGATCTCACCCAGGGCGGCGCTGACGCCGCCGCGAAAGGCCGGGTCGTAGGCCAGGACCTGGGCCAGGACGCTGCCGTCCGGGCGGGTCACCGTCACGACCGGCGGCTGGCCGAAGGCGGCGCCGAAGACGTTCAATCCGTTCACCGCCGGCGTCCACCGGTCTTCCAGCTCCGTCACGCGGAGCGCGACGGGCCGGGGCACGGGCTTCCGGGAGTTGGCCCACGAGGCGATCGAGTTGTGCAGGAGGTTCATGGCGGTGCTCCCCGATGGTGCGAGTCCCCTGGTGCGGTTCATCAGCAACGGCCGCGCCGCTCAGTTATACCCCTGCCCGCGGCAACTGCCACCCGCGAACTGGCGCTGGCCGTCCGACCGGCCCCGTCCGGGCCTGCCGTCAAGGCGGCTCGGGCGGCCGGGACTGACGGCCCGGCCCCGGCGGGGATCGGGGAAAACGTGGCGAGCGCGGGGGGAGGTTTGCGGCGGCGCCGGCGGACCGGAGGGCGGGGACGGCCCGGCCGGTCAGGCCCGCCGCCCGGTTGAAGGCGCCGCCCTCGGCCGTCAGCCGGGATGCATGGCGGCGTTTGACGGTTGAGCCAGGAGGCGGGCCAGCTCCTCGGGATCGACGGGCTTCACGAGATGGTGATCGAATCCGGCGTCCCGCGCCTTTCGTCGGTCTTCGTCCTGCCCGTAACCGGTCATGGCGATCAGCGTCACGGGCGGCAAGTCCGGTTCGCCGCGCAGCCGGCGGGCGACCTCGTACCCGTCCATCCGCGGCAGGCCGATGTCGAGCAGCACGATGTCCGGCCGGTGGTCCCGGGCCGCGGCGAGGGCGGCCGGGCCGTCGGCGGCGGTCCGGACGTTGTGCCCGCCGATGCCGAGGAGCAGCGCCAGGCTCTCGGCCGAATCGACGTTGTCGTCAACGATCAGGACGCGGCGGGGCGCGGCGGCGGGGACCTTGTCCGCTGCCGCCGGCGGGGCGGCGGGTTCCCCCGGCTGGAAGGGCAGGGCCGGAAGCCGGACGATGAACTCGCTGCCGCGGCCCGGCCCCGCGCTCATGGCGCGGATCGTGCCCCCGTGCATTTCGACCAGGCGGCGGACCAGGGTCAACCCGATCCCGAGCCCGCCCTCCGCCCGGTCGAGGCCCCGGGCGTCCTGGGTGAACAGGTCGAAGATGTGGGGCAGCACGTCCGGCGGGATGCCGATGCCGGTGTCCGCGACGGAGATCACGGCCTCGTCCCCCTGCCGGGATACGGCCAGCCGGATGCGGCCGCCCGCCTCGGTGTACTTGGCGGCGTTGTTCAGCAGGT
>DASXAN010000341.1:0-4808 GCA_036406755.1 Gemmataceae bacterium | reverse complement strand
CCTTGGCAGTTCTCCCCCTCTCCCCTTGTGGGAGAGGGGGCCGGGGGGTGAGGGAATAGAACCGGGGAAAACTCGTTGCCCGTTTGTCGGCCGCCTGTTATCGACGGTCGCGCGATTCGGCAGACCTGGGCAACCTGCGAGGAATCAACAGATCGCGCGACGGCGGCCGACGAATCATGGGCGCGCCGCCAACGGGTTTTCCCCGTTGACAGTGTCGGCGCAACGAACTGAAACACCGGCGGTAACGGCGATTTTCGGGCGTTCATCAACCGCAACCGAGATCGCTAAAACTACTGCCACTGGGGTTAACTAAGGGCTTGTCTTCTTTCTGTCTCCAGGCCGGGCCGGCGCCCGGGTCACGACACGGAAGGAATCCACGGAGGGCCGGTGGATGAAGCTGTATTGCGAACGCGAGGCGCTGCTCGGCGACTGCCAACTCGCCAGTGTGGCCGTGGCCAGCCGGGACATCAAGCCGATCCTCCGCAACCTCAAGGCCGTGGCCGAGGGCGACAAGTGCACCCTCATGGCCACCGACTTGGAGCTGGGCATCCGCCTGCAGGTCCGCAGCCCGCAGGTGCAAAAAGCCGGCGCGGCGATCCTGCCGGCCGCCCGGCTGGTGTCGATCCTGCGGGAGTCCACCGATGACCACCTGACGATCGAGGCCGACGCCAACCGGTGCGTCGTGACCGGGGCGCACAACGAGTTCGAGATGCCCGGCGAGGACCCGGCCGAGTTCCCGGACATCCCGACCTTCTCCGAGGGCAAGCACCACGAGCTGACGGCCGGGGCCCTGCGGACGATGATCCGGCGGACGGTGTTCGCCGCGGCCAAGGAGAGCACCCGGTACGCCATGACCGGCGTCGTCTGGGAGCTCGACGCCGAGCACGCCCGCCTCGTTGCCACCGACAGCAAGCGGCTGGCGCTGGCGACGGGGCCGGCCCAGGCGGTCGGCGGGCACGCCACGGCCGGCGGCCAGTCGCACATCGTGCCGACGAAGGCGATGGCGCTCCTGGAGCGGAACCTGCACGACGACGAGGAGGTGATCCGGGTCAGCCTGCGGCCGAACGAGGTGCTGTTCCAGACGGAGCGGGCGACGATCTACAGCCGGCTCGTGGAGGGGCGGTTCCCGCCGTACAAGGAGATCCTGCCGAAGAAGGCGAACGCCCGCATCCCGCTGGCGGTGACGCCGTTCCTGACGGCCATCCGCCAGGCGGCGATCATGACCGACGACGAGTCGAAGCGGGTGGCGTTCCACTTCGCCCCGGGCAAGTTGACGCTGGAGGCCCAGGGGGCGGCGACGGGGCGGTCAAAGGTGGAGACGGAGTTGCAGTACGACGGCACGCCGATCGACATCAACTTCGACCCGCAGTACCTGATCGACATGCTCAAGGTGCTCGACGCCGGCGACCCGCTGACGCTGGACCTGATCGACGGGAGTAAGCCGGCGCTGTTCAAGAGCGGGGCGGAGTACCAGTACCTGGTGATGCCGCTGTCGTGACCGGGCGGTTTGCGGATTTGTATTAGCCCCGAAGGGGCGGTACAGCGTTAGCCCAGGGCGCGAGCCCTGGGTCACCGGATACGAAGAATGGATTGAGCCCCGGAGGGGCGACACAAACCTGTGTCGCCCCTCCGGGGCTCGGGATTGGGTTGGCTGGCTCGGAACCCAGGGCTCGCGCCCTGGGCTAACGCTGTACCGCCCCTTCGGGGCTGAGGCAGAGGACGAGGGGAGGTGTGTGATGATACGCGACGGCATACCGTGGCATCATCCCTCCCGTAGCTCAGCGGTCAGAGCAGCGGCCTTATAAGCCGCGGGTCGCGGGTTCGACTCCCGCCGGGAGGACTGGGATGTTCGACCGCCGCAAACGGGCGGAGCCGCCGAAGGGTCCGGAGCCGCTCGGCGAAATCCTCAGCCGGGTGTTCACCGCCCGCGGCTGGGGCCGCAAGCAGGACCGCCTGCGGTTGGAGCAGGCCTGGGCCGACGCCGCCGGCCCGGAGTTCGCCCCGCACACCCGCCTGAACGGCCTGCGGCGGGGCGTGCTCGAAGTGGAAGTGACCGGCGCCGTGCTGATGCAGGAGCTGGCCCACTTCCACAAGCGGAAACTGCTGGAGCGGCTGCGGGAGCGGCTGCCCGGCACCACCCTGACCGACCTGCGCTTTCGCGCGGGGGCGGGGTAACGGTTTTGTGACGCGATGACTAACGAAGGACTCAGCACCAATGGCTCATGATTCGACCGCCGTTCTCGCCCCCAATGCCGGTACCGCCAACGGCAACTCGACCGCCGGGTCCGCCTCGTACACCGACAAGGACATCAAGCACCTCCGCAACGCGGCCCACATCCGCCAGCGGCCGGGCATGTACATCGGCGACACCGGCCCGAAGGGGCTGCACCACCTCGTCTACGAGCTGATCTACAACTCCGTGGACGAGGCCCTGGCCGGGTTCGCCAAGCACATCACCGTCACCGTCCACGTGGACGGGTCGATCAGCGTCGCCGACGACGGCCGCGGCATCCCCGTCAACCCGTACGAGGACACCGGCCGCTCGACGCTGGAGATGGTGCTGACCGAGATGGGCGCCGGCGGCAAGTTCGGCGGCAGCGCCTATCGCGTCTCGGCTGGCCTGCACGGCATCGGGGCCAAGGCCGTCACGGCGCTCTCGGAGTGGACCGAGGCCCGCGTCCGCCGCAACGGCCGGGTGTACATGCAGGAGTACGAGCGGGGCCAGGCGACCAGCGAGCTGAAGGACCTCGGTGCCGCCGCCGACTCCAAGACCGGCACGACCATCACGTTCAAGCCGGACCCGGAACTCTTCCACGACGCCACCTTCGACTTCGACACCCTGGAGAACCGCCTCCGCGAGCTGGCCTTCCTCAACAAGGGGCTGGCCATCACCCTGCACGACGAGCGGTCCGGCAAGAAGGAGACGTTCCACTACGAGGGCGGCATCGCCGAGTTCGTCGCCTATTTGAACCGCAACGACGAGACCATCCACCCGGTCGTCTACGTGGACAAGACGGTGGACGACGTCCGCGTCGAGGTGGCGCTGCAGTACACGACCGGGGAGGAGGAGCGGAGCCGGGCGTACGCCAACAACGCCTTCAACCCCGGCGGCGGCACGCACCTGTCCGGGTTCCGCTCGGCCGTCACGCGGGCGCTGAACGCCTACGGCAACAAGCACGACATGTTCAAGGCCGTCACCCCGACCGGGGAGGACTATCGCGAGGGGCTGACGGCCATCGTCAGCGTGCAGGTGCCGGACCCGCAGTTCGAGTCGCAGACGAAAATCCGGCTGAACAACCCCGAGGTCGAGGGGATCGTCTCCAGCGTCCTGCACGAGCACCTGGGCACGTACCTGGAGGAGACGCCGAAGGAAGCCCAGCGAATCCTCAAGAAGGTGGTGCTGGCGGCGGAGGCGCGGGAGGCGGCGTCGAAGGCGAAGAAGGCACTGAAGGACCGCAAGTCGATCCTCTCCGGCGGCGGCCTGCCGGGCAAGCTGATGGACTGCACCACCCGCGACCGGGACGAGTCGGAGCTGTTCCTGGTCGAGGGCCAGTCGGCCGGCGGCAGTGCCGAGAGCGGCCGGGACCGGTTCTTCCAGGCCATCCTGCCGCTACGAGGCAAGGTGCTCAACGTGGAGAAGGCCCGCATCGAGAAGCTGCTGAGCAACGAGGAGATTTCCAATCTGATCGCGGCCGTCGGCGTGGACATCGGCAACACCGACGACGTGAGCAAGGTGCGGTACGGCAAGGTCATCATCCTGACCGACGCCGACGTGGACGGGCAGCACATCCGCACGCTCTTGTTGACGTTCTTCTACCGCCAGATGCGGAAGCTGATCGAGGCCGGGCACATCTTCGTCGCCCGCCCGCCGCTGTACATGGTGGCCCAGAAGAAGAACGTCCGGTTCGTGCGGACGGCCGAGGAGATGCAGAGGGAACTGATGGAGCGCGGCCTGCACGGCACGAAGTTGAACATCCTTGCCGACGACGCCCACGGCCGGCGGGCCGCGGCGCTCGAGGGCGAGCAACTCGGCAAACTCGTCCGGGCGCTGGCCGAGGTGCAGGACCCGCTGGTGATCCTGGAGCGGCGGGGGTTGAGCGTGGCGACGCTGCTGGCCCACGCCAGGGACGGGGCGCTGCCGATGTTCCGGGTGCAGATCGGCGGGCGGGAGCACTGGCTGCACTCGGCCGAGGAGGTGGACCGGCTCCGCCAGGCGGAGCAGGCCCGGCTCGGCCGCGACCTGGTCGTGGCGGACGACGGGGCGGCCGGCGGGGACGGGGAGGCGGCGTTCGCCGTGCAGGAGCTGCACGAGGTGCGGTCGCTCAACCGGGCCCTGACGAAGCTGCGGGAGTTCAACCTGTCGGCGGCGGACTTGGTGCCGCTGCCGCGGGTGGCCGGGCGGGAGCCGCCAGTGCGGTACACGCTGGAGCACGGCGAGCGGCGGGAGCCGCTGCCGCACCTGCGGGACCTGCCATCGCGGGTGCGGCAGCTGGGCGAGCGGGGGCTGACGGTGACGCGGTTCAAGGGCCTCGGGGAGATGGACGCCGAGCAGCTGTGGGAGACGACGCTGGACCCGAAGGTGCGGACGCTGTTGCAGGTGCGGCTGGAGGACGCGCTGGAGGCGGACGAGATGTTCCGGGTGCTGATGGGGGAGAAGGTGGAGCCGCGGCGGGAGTTCATCCAGAAGCACGCCCTGGAGGTGAAGGAGATCGACTACCACGGGGCGTGATACGATGGCAGGGCGGGAGCGGCCGAAAAAGAAGCGCGGCCCGAAAGGCGGGATTAAGCACCAGCCCGGGAGCGGCCAC
>DASXAN010000340.1:0-7566 GCA_036406755.1 Gemmataceae bacterium | reverse complement strand
GGTCGGAGGTTACACTTTATGGCTCGGGGATTTGTGACCATGAATGAGTCGGACGACCTCCAGTTGGTCCGGCGGGCGGCGCAAGGGGACACGGCCGCGGCCGGTGAGGCGCTGGTGCGGCACCGGGCCCGGCTGCGGCGGATGGTCGAGGCCCGGCTCGACCGCCGGGTCCGCGGAAGGGTCGACCCCTCCGACGTCCTCCAGGACGGGTTCGCCGACGCCGTCGCCAAGCTCGCGGAGTACCTCGCCGACCCGAAGGTGCCGCTGTTCCTGTGGCTGCGCCTGGTGGTGGGGGAGCGGCTGGCCAAGGTCCACCGGGAGCACCTCGGGGCGGAGGTCCGGGACGCCGGCCGGGAGGTGTCGCTGTACCGCGGGCCGATGCCGGCCGCGTCCAGCGCCGCCCTGGCCGCCCACCTGCTCGGGAAGGAGACGTCGCCCACCCAGGCGGCCGTCCGGGCCGAGCGGCTGGCGCGGCTGCAGGAGGCCCTCAACGCCCTGGACCCGCTTGACCGGGAGATTCTATCGCTGCGGCACTTCGAGGAGCTGACCCACGCCGAGGCTGCCCAGGTGCTCCAAATCGGGGAGGCGGCCGCGGCCAAGCGTTATGTCCGCGCCCTCCGGCGGCTGAAGGACGTGCTCGCCGACCTGCTCGGCACGTTTCGGTACATGCCACCGGAGGCGTTCGAGGCCAAGTCCGACGTCCGCGGCGACATCTACGGCCTGGGCATCACCCTCTTCGAGATGATCGCGCTGCGGCCGGCCTACGAGGAGCGCGACCGGAAAAAGCTGATCAGACAGGTGACGGCCCGCGACCCGCCGCGGCTGCGGAAGCTCCGCAAGGACGCGCCGCGAGACCTGGTCACGATCGTCGAGAAGGCGTGTGAGAAAGACCCGCTGCGGCGCTACCAGTCGGCCGGGGCGATGGCGGACGACTTGCAGCGGTTCCTGGACGGCCGGCCGATCACCGCCCGGCGGGCGACGGAACTGGAGCGGTTGTGGATGTGGGCGCGGCGGCCGGCCGTGGCCGGGCTGGTCGCGGCGCTGTTCCTGTGCCTCCTGGGAGGGTCGGTCATCTCCACGGTGCTCGCGGTCCGGGCCGACGGGTTCGCCCGGGACGCGGAGTTGCGGGAGAAGGACGCGACCACCGCGCGGCAGGCTGCCATCCGGAACGCCGTCGAGGCGATGCGGGCCCGCAACGCCGCCGCCCGCCAGGCGGCCGCGTTGCTGCTCGACAAGGGCATCGACGACGGCCGCGGCGGGGAGCCGGCCCGGGCGCTGCACCTGTTCGTGAAGGCGCTGCGGGCGCTGCCGCCTGATGACCCGCCGGCGGCCCCGCTCGAACGGGCGATCCGGGCGAACCTGTCCGCCTGGGCCGAGACCGTGCCGGCCCTGGAGCACGTCTGGCCGGGCGGCGTCCGTTTCGGCTTTGTTGCCTTCACTCACGACGGGGAAGTCATTGCCCTGGCCGTCGGGAAGGACGAGATTCAGTGCCTCCGGACCGACACCGGTCAACCGAGCGGTTCGTCGTCGAAGGTCCCCATCCAACCTGGGGCGCCGATTGTATTCGCGCCCGACGGCCGGAGCCTCTGGGTCGCGTCGCCGGGCCCGGGGAAGGCGCCCGAACCGGAGACCATTCACCGCTTCGACCCGGCGACGGGGCACCCGGTCCAGCCGCCGATCCCCACTGCCGGACCGGTCATGGAACTCGCGGTCACTCCGGACGGGCGGTACCTCGTCGGGGCGGTCTGGGCGTTGCACCCGGAGGACGGGAATGGCATCGCGGACTCGAGTGGGACCCGCCGGTGGCGAACGGCGTCGATCGTGGTCTGGGAGGCGGCGACGGGCGGGGTCGTCCGGACGGTGGAGGTGAACGCCGGGCGCGACGTCGCAACCGCGAACGTGTCGCCCGACACATACCTGAGCCTGTCGCCCGACGGGAAATCCGTGGCCGCCTGGGTCCAGCGCGGGACGAACCGGTTCGAGGGGATGAGCTTCAGCGTGGTGGGGAGCGAGCCGCCGGTCCGTGTGGCCCTCCCCGCGGTGGATTCCGACTCACCCTGGAAGCTCAACTTCGAGAACAACCTGCGGACCGGGCTGGTTGTCAAGGACGGATAACTCCACCGCTGGACCGCCTCCGAACCCGGCGTGCTCGGCCCCGGCATCCCGACCCCGTTCCATTCCGTGCACCACGGCCCGTCGGCGGACGGCCGGTCCGTGATCTCGGTGACCGACGGCCGGGTCTTCGACACCGTGGCCTGGCCGCCCCGGCCGACCGGCGTGCGCTTTCCCCACCCGGGGTGGCAGCAGTACCAGGGCCCGTGTGCGCAGAGCCCGGACGGGCGTTTCACGGCGACCTGGCTCTGGCAACCCGAGAGCGACCGCCGCCTCTGGCGGCTCCCCCGCCCCCACAGCCGGCCCGCGCTTCCGCCCGCCGAGGTGGCCCGGCAACCGGAAACCCCGACCGACCACCTTTTTGCCCAGTCCGACCCGCGCGGAACGAGTATGGCCCCCTGGGCGAATGGGCGGGAGTGGAAGGGCCAGTCGGGCGATGGCGTTCGTGACATCCGCTTGGTGGACGTGGCGACCGGGGCGGTCCGGGGGACGAGCCTTCGCCATTCGGCCTGGGTCCGGAAGGTCGCGTTCACCCCCGACGGACGCCACTTCGCCACGGGCAGCTTCGACGGCACCGCGCGAGTGTGGGAGATGGCCACCGGCCGGGCCGCCGCTGCGGCACACGAACTACGTCGCCACCGTCGCGTTCAGCCCCGACGGGAGCACCCTCGCCGCCGGCGACTACGGGCCGGCCGGGCTCATCAAACTCTGGGACTGGCGGACAGGAAACGAGGTCCGCCCGCCCCTCCGGCACGACGACATTGTCCTGAGCGTGACGTTCAGCCCGGACGGCCGGTACCTGGCCGCCATCAAGGCAACGGACTGGTCCCACAACCCCGAACTCCTGGTCTGGGAGGTCGCGTCCGGGACCACGGTCATCCGGATGCCGCATACCGCCCCGGGCTACACGCTGCGAGAGCAGGTCCGATTCCGGCCGGACGGTCGGGCCATCGCCACCCGCGACGTGAACGGCGTCCTGCGTCTCTGGGAGGTCCCCTCCGGCAAGCAACTCGGTGAGCCGCGGCCGCTCGACGGCCACGGGGCGACGCGGTTCTCGCCGGACGGGCGGGTCGTCGCGGCGGCGGCGACCCTCGGCGTCCGCCTGCTCGACGGCGCCACCCTCGTCCCCCTCCCCGCCGGCTACCTCCCCCATCCGGATCCGATCACGGATGTGGCCTTCAGCCCGGACGGGTCGTTCCTGTTGACCGCCCACCAGACCGGGTCCGCCCAGCTCTGGGAGGTGGCCACCCGCAAGCCGGTCGGCCCGCCGGCCGTGCTCCTCGGTGCCATCCGCGCGGTCACCTTCACCGCCGACGGCCAGACGTGCCTGTGCGTGGCCGCCGACGGCACCGTCCGCCGCTGGCCGGTGCCCGCCCCGTTCGCCGAGCCGGACCTCGCCCGCCTGGCCGACCGCGTCACCCTCCTGACCGGCCAGCGGATGGACGACAACCAGGGGCTGGACACCGTCCCGGCCGACGAGTGGCGGGCCTTGCGGGCGCGGCTGGTGGGCGAGGGCAGCACGGCCCTGGTGCCGCCGCGGCCGGACGCCGACTGGCACGACACGGCCGCCGCCGACGCCGAGCAGGACGGCGACGCTTACGGCGCCCAGTGGCACCTCGACCGGCTGGCGAAATGGCGACCCAACGACTGGACGATCCGCGCCCGCCTTGGTCGGGTCCTCGTGCGCGCCGGCCGAACGGACGAGGCCTCCGCGGCCTATGACGCGGCCGCCCGCCTGGCCCCGTCCCCGCGGGGGCTCGCCGACTGGCTGCGGGCCGCCGCCGCTGACGACGAGGCGGCCGGGCACTACGACCAGGGACTTTGGAACCTGGACCGGGCGGTCAAGCTGACCCCAGACGACTGGGTCCCGTACGCGGCCCGCGCCGAATTGGGGGACCAGGCCGGGCACCCGGACCGGGACGCGGCCGACACCGACACGGCCATCCGCCTCGGGGCCGAATCGACCGTGGTCGTCCAGGCGGCCGAACGTGCCGCGCGGCGGGCGACCCGACCCGCCGACTGGGCCCGGGTGGCGGGTTTCCTGACGACAGCGGAAAAAGACTCGCGCCTGCCGATCGAGGATCGCTACCACCTGGCCGCCGCCCGCCAGAAGGTGGGGGACCGCGCCGGCTACCGGGCTGCGTGCGCCGGGATCGCGGGGCGGATGCCGCCGGCCGGGATGCCGCTGACGCTGGACGACGCGCTCGCCGCGGCGTCGGCGTTCCGCGTCGGGCCGGGGGCCGCCGACGACTGGTCCGCGCCGCTGTCGTGGGTCGATCGGCAACTGACGCCACTCGCCGAGCGCGAGGCTGCCGACCCGTCACTGAAGGACCGGATCAAGCTTTCGCGGCAGTGGCTCCTGCACGCCCGCGGGGCGCTCTTGTACCGGGCGGGCCGATTTGAGGAGGCGACGGCGGCGCTGCGCGACCCCACCGCACTGCACCGCTTGGACAACGAGTTCGCCAACCGCGTGGTCCTCGCCCTCGCCGAGCACCGGCTCGGCCACGCCGACGCCGGGAAGGAGGCCGCAGCAAAGGCCCGGGCGGCACGGTCGGCACTCAAGCCCACCGCGGCCTGGGACAAGGCCGAGGCCGAGTTGCTGGCCGCGGAGCTGGACGCCGCACTCCCGCCGATTGGCAAGTGATCTCGTGCGCTCACCTGGCGCTGCCACGCCGTCGCGGCGGACGCGACGGTGTCAACCACGTGGTCGAACTGAGCACGGCCCTCGCCGTTGCCACCGCTGCGGAGTCTTAACCACCCCGGCCGGATCGGCGATAGGCCGAGGCACCTGCGGCGAGTGGATGAAAAGGGCGGCTGGCCGTAACCGACCGCGGCAACCGGCTGTTAGCGGAGGACGAGTTCAACGTTCTGGCACTGGAAGTAGTACCCCCTGGGGAACTGCGTCCAGGCCAGCCAGAACGACCGGCCGTCCGGGCCGATCCAACCTGGCATGATCTGCGGCTGGTAGCACTGGCCGCCCGGGTCCCCGCCGGGCGGGAACCACGCGGCGTCCTCGTGCACCTGCCGCCACGGCCCCCACGGACGGTCGGCCGCGTAGATGCCCAGGTACGACGGCTTGGTGAACCACCGGCCGGACGGGTCCGTGCCGACGCCCCAGTTGGCCATCAGGTACACGCCTAACGGCGCGTCGTACACCACGCTCGGGTGCCACGAGTACGGGTGGTCGAGCTTGTTCACCCAGCCCGCCGGGAACGTGTGCACCGGCGAGCGGTCCCCGATCCGCGGCGACCACCGCGGCCCGCCCCCGGGCTCCAGGCCGGCGAAGTACTCGTACGCCCCGCGGTTCCGGAGCCGGTCCTTCGGGACGCGGAACATCACGAGCCGGTTCATCGCCCCCTCGACGTTCCCGTTCGGGGCGTACACGTAGGCGTACCCGTCCGTGTTCAGCGCGTACCCCCGGCCCATCTGGAGGATGGTGAGCAGCGAGAAGCAATCCCCCGGCTCGTTGTAGAAGGCCATGTTCGTCGCCGACCGCTCGGCCCACCTCTCGAACACGACCGGGGCGGAGCCGCCCTGGTTCCGCCACGTCGCCCCGCCGTCGGGGGAGTAAATCAGCTTGCTGCCGACGAACCGGTACGGCGGCGTGTACCAGGTGTTCGGGGTGGACAGGAAGTGGTAGACGGCGTCGCCGACCGCCAGGATCCCGAACCCGTAGTACCGGGCCCGGCCGGCCTTGGCCGCGGCGTCGGATTCCTGCGGGCCGGGGTGGGACGGGACGGGCTCGAAGGTGAAGTCCGGCGGCTGGCCGCGGAGCCGCCAGAGGCGGGTGTTGTACCCGCGGCCGTCGCACTGGAGCACGTACTGGTGGCCGTCGGCCGCCCAGGTCGTGTGCCAGTTGTCGCCGGTGAAGTCCTTGCGGCGGACGATAGTGTCGTCCAGCCGCCGCACCCCGGCGATGCGGGCGGCCGGCGCGGGGCCTCGTGGCGGGTCAGCGCCGGTAGCTGGCCGGGCGGCTAGCAACGCGCCCGCGGCGGCGGCGCCGGTCTTCAGTACATCCCGGCGGGTCGGGCGGTCGGTCACGGCAGCGCACCTCTGTGTGGCGGACGTGGGCCGCCCCGTTGGGACCGTCCGGCCACACGGCCGACGGTACCAGACGCCCGGGCGCGGCACCAGCTCCTACCTGGGCAGGCGCCGTCAATCCTAGCAAGTGCGACGTCCTTGTCCGTCTTGGGCCGGTGCCCGAAACGCGACGACAACCCGCTAGAGCACACGGAATCGGCGGGCGGGACCGAAGAATTCGGACCGGGGATGGCACCGGCGGGTCGAGCGGTTCGCCCCTGAGAACGGCCCGTTGATTCGGCCGACCGACGTGCGGGCGCCGAAGATCACGGCGCAGGCGGTCGGGCCGACGGCCCCGGGCGGCCGCACTTCGCATTGCGCCAGCAGACGAGGCCCTCACGCACGCACCTCATGACGGACACGCCGCGGCGGAGTGATGCCCGCCGCCTCAGGCGGGGACCACCGGCGTCTTGCCCGTCGGGATGTTCGCCAGCACCGACCTGTCGATCTTCAGGTGCGCCCGCACTAGGTCGAACGGCGTGAACGCCAGCAGCTGCCGCAGCGACACGTCGGCGAACCGATCCGTCTTCCACAGCTCCAGGAACTGGAGCTTTGTCGGGCCCGTGTTCTCGACGTAGTGGCCCATGTTTCGCGGTACGAAGCCGACGTCGCCCGGGCCGTAGTCGAATGTGCCCGCGGTGGCGTCGGCGGCGAAAACGGTCATCCGCGCGCGGCCGCCGACGTAATACTGCATCTCGTTCGCGTTCGGGTGCCAGTGCAGCTCGCGGATGCCGCCGGGTTCGACCTCGACGAACGCGGCGGCGATCGTCGCCGCCGCCGGGAACGTGGTCGAGTCCGAGATGCGGACCGTGCCGCCCCCGGTGCGGACCGGCGTTTGGGCCAGCATCCGGTGGCTGAACGTCCTGGGCACCGGCCCGGCGCCGGCGACCTTGGCCGCGGCGAGCGGGCCGGGCGCCTTCGCCTGGAAGATGAATAGCTCCTTGTCGGGAATGGCGGCGAAGGCCCGCTCGGGCGCGCCAAAGTTCTTGGCCAGGACGTCGCGGGGAGTGTGGGCGAGCCAGTCGGTGACCGAGAACGTGCTGTCTTCACTAAAGTGGCCGTCGTCGAAGGCGAGCAAGAACTCGCAGCCGTCGGCCCCCAGACCCTGGACCGAGTGCGGGATGCCGGACGGGAAGTTCCACAAGTCCCCCTCGCCGACGTCGTCCTGGAACGCGTGGCCGTCTTCGTCGACGGCGGTGATTCGCGCCCGGCCCTTGAGCATGAAGGCCCACTCCGCCGGCTTGTGCCAGTGCAGTTCGCGGACCCCGCCGGCCGTGAGCCGCATGTTGACCAGGGCCAGGTCGGTGGAGGCGGGTATCTCGCGGATCGTCGTCTGCCGCGACCAGCCGCCTTCCCTCATCTTGACGTGGCTGT
>DASXAN010000339.1:0-6657 GCA_036406755.1 Gemmataceae bacterium | reverse complement strand
TCCGCGGACTCCGCGTCGCGGCTAACCGGGTCACCGCGTCAGGTCCTTCGGCCACGTCCCCGGCGGGGCGGCGTAGGTCGGCTGCCGCGGGGCCGCCGGCGGGGCGGTCAGGTGGACCTGGCGGTAGCCGCCGCGGAGCTTGTCCACCAGCGCGACCAAGCCGAAGATCACGACCAGGACGGCGGGCATGACGGCGATCCGCGTGAGCGCGAACGACGCGCCGCTCGCCTCGGCCTTCTTGACCGCCTGGCCCTCCGGCGTGGTCTTGTCCAGCTCCTTGACCGCCTCGGGGTTCAGCTTCTTTCCCCCGGCCGGGTACAGGAACTCGGACACCCTCGGCGGCAGCTGCGGGACGGCCCCCTCGGTCACCAGGGCCGCCGTCCGCAGGTCGGGCGGCAGGGCCGCGACCGACGCCGAGTCGTACACCCGGCCGATCTGCATCGTCGCCTGAGAGATGGCCAGGTTGCCGACGCACCCCATCAGCCCGATCACCAGCGCCCCGCCCTTCGGGAACCGTTCGGCCGTCACCCCGAGCATGGTCGGCCAGTAGTAGGTGATCCCCAGGCCGAACACGGTGGCGGCGGCAAACGCCAGGACGGCGGTGTTGGCGATGCTCAGGCCGTACAGCCCGGCGGTGGTCAGGATCGAGCAGAAGAACAGCATCCCGACCGGCGAAAACTTGTGCGCGATCGGCCCGGCGAAGAACCGCAGGATGAACATCAGGAAGCTGGTGTAGACGAAAATCACCGTGCCCGAAATCCCGGTCGGGTGGTCCGGCGACGCGGTCGTCCGCCGCAGGATCGACTCCATGAATGTGTTGGTCCCGAGTTCCGTGCTCGACGTCAGCAACATGCAGAACAGCCAGACGATGAACAGTGGGCGGAAGATCTGCAGGAACGCCGTCCCGGCCGACACGTTCGCCTGCACCCGTTCCGTTGCCGGAAATCGCTGGCCGACCGACAGCAACCCGTACAGGAGCCACGGCACGGCGACGAGGCCGAACTTGAACTGCCAGATGTGGGCCTTGCCGACCAGTTCGGCCAGCCCGGCCTTCGCCGGGTCGAGCGTGTAGTTGAAGAACTCGGCCGCCCGGCCGTAGAGCGGGTTGACCACGAACTGGGCGATCAGGCCGGCGATGATCAGCCCGCCCGGCCACCAAGCGTGCAGCACGTTGAGCTTGTGGGTCTTGTTGGTCGGGAACATGGTCGCGGCCAGCGGGTTGATGGAGATCTCCACCAGCCCGTTGGCCGACCCGGTCAGGAACGCGGCCAACCACAGAACCCAGAAGCTCACGTTCCCGGCCGGGGCGGCCGGCAACAGCGACCACCCGACCTTGTCCGTCATCCACCCGCTGGCGGTGCCCAGGGCGTTAGCCACCGGCGCGGCGAATCCCATCGTCGAAACGTCCTGTGCGAACACGGTACCGGCGATGCCCAGCAGGTGGGCCAGCCACGCCAGGCCCAGCACCTTGCCCATCCCCAGGGCGTCGCACAGGAACGAGAAGATCAGCATGGCGACGGCCATGCCGAAGAAGTGTCCGTTCATGATCGACCCGACCAGCTCCTGCGTCAGGTTGAACGTGGCGCGGAAGTCCTCGCCGGAGTCGGCCCGCATCTGGAACGAAAAGGCCGACGTGATGAGGGCGAGGCAGCTCGCCACGAACAGGCGCCGCGGGTTGTAGTTCATGTGCCGGTACTCGGGGGCGGGGTAAAGGAGGCGGCCGGCGGAATCCGTCCGCCCGCCGCCCCGCTGTAGTACCACCCCGCCGCGCCGAAGTCAAACGGCCGGTGGGAAAAAAGTCGCCCGGAGGGTGAGCAGGAATTGTCGTGACGATCCGGGTACAATGGTGCCGGGGTGACCGACCGGCACCCGCACGCGGAGGCGAGGACATGGAACAAGTGGTAGTGATCGATGCAGATCTGCGGGCCCGGCTCCGCAACTTGGCAGTGCCGCTGGAACTGCGGGACGAAACGGGACAAGTCCTGGGACACCTTCAGCCGGCGTTCCGACCGGCCGACGCCCAGGCGCTCTTGCGGTCATGCCCGCTGTCGGCGGAAGAGCTGGCGCGGCGGGGACAGTCGGTCGAAGGGCGGACGCTGCCGGAAATCTGGCAGCGCCTGGGCCGCACGCCATGACTTACACTGTGGTCTGGCGGCCCGAGGCGGAGGACGAGTTGGCCGACCTCTGGACCGATGCCGCGGATCGTAACGCCGTTACCGCCGCGGCCGATTCGTTCGACGCCGCCGTGGGCCGTGACCCGCTCGACGTCGGCGAGTCCCTGGATGGGCCGTCACGGATCGCATTCGTCGATCCTTTGGCCTTCATCTTTGATGTGTTCCCGCAATCTCGACACGTTCTGGTCAAGACGGTATAGCGCAACCGCCCGTGACCGCACCGACACGTCCCCATTCCTGTCCATCCGATTGATGGGCGCGGCCGATAAGGCGGGGTAGAATGGGAATGGTATTCCGAGGGGGTAGTGCGCGCCGGCCGCGGCCGGCGCCGGGAGTCCGCCGATGGCCACCGTGCAGGAACCGAAGGCCGGCCGGTACGAGGCGTTCGTCGCCGCCGAGCTGGCCCGCGCCCGCCGCCGCATCCGGGCCCAGGACGTCGGCGCCGCCGCCCTGGGCCTGCTCGCCGGCACCCTCGCCTACGCCCTCGGCATGGTCCTGCTCGACCGTTGGTTCGACCTGCCCGACGCCGCCCGGGAGGTGTCGCTGTTCGCCTTTCTCGCAGCCGCCGCGGCTTACGTCGGCATCGTCCTCACCCGGCCGTTCCGTCGGGAGGTCAACCCGTACTTCGCCGCCCGCCGGGTGGAGCGGGCCGTGCCCGGGGCCAAGAACAGCGTCGTCTCCTGGCTGGACTTGCACGAGGCCCCGCTGCCGGCGTCGATCCGCGCCGCCGTCAGCCAGAAGGCGGCCGCCGACCTCAAGCGGGCCGACGTGGACGAGGTCGTCCGCGACGCCCGCCTGCCGTGGCTGGGCGGCGTCGCCGGCGGCTTGTTCGTCGCCGCCCTGATCCTGTTCTTCCTGATCCGCCCCAACCAGTTCCTGTCCCTGCTCGGCCGGGCGTTCGCCCCGTTCGGGTCCGGGGCCATCGCCCGCCAGACGACGCTGGAGCTGGCCCAGCCGGCCGGCGGCGACGTGACCGTGCCGGTCAACACGCCGGTCGATTTCCGCGTCGAGGTGCTCGGGCGGGTGCCGGACCCGGCCGCAGCCGACGCCGTCCGCCTGCGGTTCCGCTACAACCCGGCCGACCCGGTCGCCGAGGAAATCCGGCTCGACCCGTCCGCCCGGGACCCGCGGGAGTTCGCCGTGCGGGTGCCGGCCGGGCGGGTGCAGACCGGGTTCGTCTACCAGATCGTCGGCGGGGACGCGGCCACGCCGGAGTACCGCGTCACGGTGCGGTCGTCGCCACTGATCGAAGGGTGGAACCTCGCCTACCACTTCCGACCCTACCTGCACTTCCCGGACAAGACGACCGCCAACGCGAACATCGAGGAACTCCGCGGTACGGCCGTGACGCTGACGGCCAAGACCAACCGCACCGTCCGCGACGGCACGCTGACGTTCCACCCGGTCCGGGCCGACCAGGTCGTGCCGCCGCCGCTGGTGGCGGAGCGGGTGCCGGACCAGCCGGCCGCCCTGCGGTTCCGGTTCGTGCTCACCGAGGACGCCAGGTACACGATCAAGTTCCACTCCGCCGAGGGCGAGTCGAACGGCGAGCCGATCCCGTACACGATCAAGGTCCTGATCGACCAGCCGCCGCGGGTCGAAGTGACGCACCCGGCCCCGGACACGCTGCCGGTCAACGGCACGATCGACGTCGAGGGCAAGGCGAGCGACGACTACGGCATCGTAGCCATGCGGCTGTGCCTGCAACTGCCCGACGCGGAGAAGCCGACGGCCCTGGCCCCGAAGCCGTACCGGCCCGGCAAGGTGTTCAAGTTCGCCGACGACACCTACCCCCGCGCCCTGGACTACAAGGACTTCCTGCCGCTGGACCAGCTCAAGACGACGATCGGGGCGGCGGTCCCGCTCAAGCCGGGGACGGTGATCGAGTACTGGCTGGAGGCGGAAGACAACTGCGACAATCCGAAGGCGAACGTCGGCCGGTCGAAGGTGTACCGGGTGACGCTGGCGGAGAAGCAGGAGGAGGACAACAAGCAGGCGGCCGACCAGCGGGCCGCCCAGGACAAGGCCGAGCACGACAAGAAGCAGGACCAGGACCTGGACCGCGAGAACGAGGCGAAGAAGCAGCAGCAACAGCCCGGCGACCAGGGCGAGCAAGGCGACAAACAGCCGGGCGAACCGCCGATGAACCCGGACGGCCAGCCGCAACAAGCCGACGGCAACCAGCAGGGCGACCCCAAAGACCGGGACATCGAGAAGCAGGCCCGGGAGATTCAGGACAAGCTCAACCGCGCCAAGCAGGGTGAAAAGGGCCAGGCCAAGCCGGACCCGGCTCAACAGCCCGGCGAACCGAAGGACAACAAGGGCGAGAACAAGGACGGCAATCCGCAGGCCGGGGACCAGCAGCAGCCCAAACCCGGCCAAGACCACAAACAGGACGGCAAGCCGCAAGGCGGAAACCAGCAACAGCCGAACCCCGGACAGGGCGGCAACCCGCAGGGCGGCGCGAACCAGCCGCAGTCCGACAACAAGGGCGAAGGCAAGGGCGACCCGCAGGCCGGGCAGCCGCAGCAAGGCGGCGCGAAGGGCGAAGCCAAGCCGGACGGTCAACCGAACCCGCAGCCGGGCCAGCCGGACGCGAACCCGATGCAGCCCGGCGGCCAAGGCGGGGCGCAGAACCAGCCCAAGGACGGCCAGCAGCCGGCCAATCCGATCCCGAACAACCAGCCCGGCAACGCCCCCAACCCGAACAACCGCGACGCGAAGAACCCCGACGGTGGACCGCCGAACGGGGCTCAGCAGCAGCCAAACGCGCAGCAGAAACCGGACGGCAAGGGCGCCAACCAGCCGTCGCCGAACGGGGCCGGCAACGCCGGCCAGCAGCAGCCGAACGCCGGTCAGCCGGACAACAAGCAGTCCCAGCCGAAGGGCGGTCAGGGAGCGAACTCCGGCCAGCCGCAGGCCCAGCGGAACGCCGGCGACGCCAAGCCGCAGCCGCACCCCGGCCAGCCCAACGCGGACGCCAAGGGCGGACAGCCGCCCGGCGACGCCAAGCCCGGCGAGCCGAAGGGCGGCGACCCGAACGCCGCCGGCCAGAAGGCCGGCGACGATCACGGCAAGCCCGGCGAGACGCCCAACGCCGGCAACCCGCCCAACGGCAACCCGAAGGACAACCGCGCCGGCCAGCCGAAGGCCGGGCCGCCGACGCAGCCGCAAAACCCCACCGGCGACACCAAGCCGACCAACGACAACCGCACGCCGTCGGACAACCCGCAGAAGTCCCCCGACGGCAACAACAGCCCGCCGAAGCCGGAGCAAGGCTCCGGCGGCCAAGCCGGCAACAAGGACCAGTCGGCCGAGCGGTCCGGCTCCGGGCCGAAGAAGGACCCGAACAACCGCGAGCCGAAGGGCCAACCGGACGCGAAAGACCAGGGCCGCGACGGCCAGGGCAGCAAGACCGGCTCCGGCCAGCCGGGCGGCACGCCGCCGCAGGGCGCGAAGCCGCAGGACGCCCCGGCCGGCCAGGGTCAGGGCGGCAAGCCGGAGAAGGGCGAGGCCAAGCCGGACAACCAGCCGGCCGGCGACAACCCGAAGGGCGAGGCCAAGCCGGACGGCGGCCAGCCGGACGACAGCACCCCCGGCCAACCCGGCGGCGAGAAGGGTCCGACCGGCCAGGGCCACTTGCAGGACGCCCCGCGGGGCGGCCACGGCGACAAGCCCGGCGCCGGGACGACGACCCAACCCATGACGGACGGCACCCCGTCCGGCGGTCCGCCGTCGGGAAACCAGTCGAAGGAGCCGGCCGGCAACAACCCGAAGGACGGGGCCGGCCAGGATGCCGCGGGCCAGCCGAAGCCGGATAAGAACCAGCCCGGCACCGGCCAGCAGTCCGGCCAGGGCGAACTCGGCAAGTTGGCCCAGGATCTGAAGAGCAACGACCCGGCGACGCGGAAGGCGGCCGAGGAGCGGCTGAAGGAGTTGCAGAAGCAGCTCGCCAACGATCCGGCCGCGCGGAAGGCGCTCGAGGAGGCGACGAAGAAGGGCGACGGGTCCGGCAACGCCGGCGGGTCCAAGAAGCCCGGCGGCCAGCGGGCCGACCAGAACCCGCAGGACAAGCAAGGCCCCGCCGCCGGCGACAAGCCCGACCCGAACGCGGCCAAGCCATCCGGCACCGGCGAACAGGGCACCAAGCCCGGCGAAGGTCACGGCGAGCCGAAGGCGCAGCAGCCGAAGCCCGGCGAGGGTAGCAACCCCGGCGAGGGCAACCCCGGCCCCGCCCCCGGCAAGCCGACCGACAAGCCTGGTGGCAAGGCCGCCGGTCACCCGGGCACCGGCACACCGCAGCCGGACGAGACGGGTCCGCCGAACAATCAGCCGGGCGACGGTCAGACGCCGACCCAACCCGGCCGCAACGCCGCCCGCCGCGACGGCACCGGCACGCCGTCGGACAACCCCGGCACGACGGACGACACGCCTCGGCCGTCCACCGCCGAGAAGGGCACGGCCCCGAACGCGGAGAACGCCA
>DASXAN010000338.1:0-16103 GCA_036406755.1 Gemmataceae bacterium | reverse complement strand
ACCACTGCCGCACCCGCCCGACCCGGCCGCCCAGCACCGGCCGGCCGTCGAGGAACCGCCGCAGGTCGGCGGCCAGCTCGCCCGCCGACGGGTAACGGTCCGCCGGCGTCTTGCTCAGGCACTTCAGGCACACCGCCTCCAGCTCGGCCGGCACCGCCGGCACGACCGCCCTCGGCAGCGTCACCGGCTGCGTCTGCACCTGCTCCAGCGTCTCGACCAGCGTCGCCCCGCGGAACGGCGGCCGGCCGGTCAGGCACTCGTAGAGAATGGCCCCCAGCGCGTACACGTCGGTCGCCGGCCCCGAGTGGTGCGCCCGCCCGGCCGCCTGCTCCGGGGCCATGTACGACGGCGTGCCGATCAGGTCGCCGGTGCGGGTGCCCTGCCCGCCCTCCTGCCGGGCCAGGCCGAAGTCGGCCACCTTCGGCGTGCCGTCGGCGGCGAGCAGGACGTTGGCGGGTTTGAGGTCGCGGTGGACGACGCCGGCCTCGTGGGCGTGCTGCATCGCCCGGGCCAGCGCCTCGACCACGGCTGCCGCCTCGGCCGGCGGCTGCGGCACACCGGCGATCTTCTGGGCGAGGGTGCCGCCGTCGAGGTATTCCATGGCGAAGTACGGCCGGCCGTCGTGGGTGCCGGCGTCATACACCTGAGCGACGTGCGGGTGCCGCAGCCGGGCGGCGGCCGCGGCCTCGGCCCGGAACCGCTCCCGCACCTCCGGCCCGACGTTGGCCACCAGCACCTTCAGGACCACCGGCCGGTCGAGGCTGACCTGGTGGGCCTTGTAGACGGCGGTCATGCCGCGGGCCAGCGGGCCGAGGACGGTGTACCCGGGGATGGCCGGCAGGTCGTCGGGCATGGCACCGTTCCGACCAGGTATGTCACCAGGTTGACCGTGGCGCTCTCGGTCAACCATTGCCCGCAGTAGGGCGCCTTCGGCGATCGACACCGGTTTTTTCGTACAGACACTCGGTACAGAGATGGGTGTAACCTATCTCTTGTCTCAACCGTTCGTGGTCATCAAAGAACTGTTTTAGTCGCTCATCGAAATCAACCGAATCGCAGTCAGGCAGTCCCAATCCCAGGAGCAACTCTCGCACCTCTGGAGTTAGGCATTCTCTACAGACCAAACTCTTATTGCCCGGTTCGCCGAGTGGCGGCAGTAAGCCACCTGACCGAACCACTTGCAGCACGTGGCGACAGGCCCAGCAGTGCAAACTAGAACCGTGCATCTTGCAACGGGATGTCATCGTTTATCACTCCAGCGTCCCGCGCGCCGCCTCGACCGCCGCCAGCAGGCTGCCGGTGCGGATCAGCCGCTCCACCGCCTCCAGGTCGCGGTGCAGCGTCCGGTCCCGGCCCAGCGGGCGGACATGCTCCCGCACATGAGCGTACGCCGCCTCCGCCCCCTTCCCCGGCCGGAGCCCCTGGCGGAACTCCAGCCCCTGAGCCGCACACAGCACCTCGGCCGCCAGCACCCGGGTCGCGTTCGTCACCACCGACCGGGCCTTGCGGGCCGCCGCCGGGGCCATCGACACGTGGTCTTCGCGGTTGGCCGACGTCGGGATCGAGTCCACACTCGCCGGGAACGACAGGCCCTTGTTCTCCGACACCAGCGCCGCCGCCAGTACCTGCACGATCATCATGCCCGAGTTCAGCCCCGCGTGCGGCGTCAGGAAGCCCGGCAGGCCGCTCAGGTCCGGGTTGACCAGGTTCTCCGTCCGCCGCTCGCTGATGCTCGACAAATCCGTGACGGCCGCGGCGAGCAGGTCGGAGGCGAGGGCGATCGGCTGGGCGTGGAAGTTGCCGCCGGAGAGGATTTCGCCGGTGTCGGCGAACACCAGCGGGTTGTCGGTGGCCGCGTTCATCTCCCGCTCGACGACCGCCGTGATGAACGTCAGCGCGTCGCGGAGCGTGCCGTGGACTTGCGGCACGCAGCGGATGCTGTAGGCGTCCTGCACCTTGCCGCAGTCGGCGTGCGACGGGATGATCTCGCTCCCCTCCAGCAGCCGGCGGACATTCGCCGCGCTCGCCACCTGCCCCGGGTGAAGCCGCACCTGCTGGATGCGGGGGTCAAACGGGCGGACGGAGCTACGGGTGGCTTCCAGCGTCATGGCCGCGGTCACGTCGGCGACGCGGGCCAGGTGCCAGGCGCGGACCAGGGCGTCGGCCAGCAGCGCGGTGCTGATCTGCGTGCCGTTGATGAGGGCCAGCCCTTCCTTGGCCTGGAGCCGGTACGGCGGCAGGTGAACACGGCGGAGCGCCGCCCGGCCGGAGACGGGCTTGGGCCTACGGCCGGCCGCGGCGTCGGGGTACCCGCGTGCGGGTCGCTCGGCTCCCGGCTTGCGGACGAAGGCGTGTCCCTCGCCGATGACGACCAACGCGAGATGGGCCAGCGGGGCCAGGTCGCCACTGGCGCCAACGCTGCCCTGCTCCGGGATCGCCGGCACGACGCCGCGGTTGTAGACGGCGATCAGCGCGTCGATGAGTTCGGGGGTGACGCCGGAGTAGCCCTTGGCCAGCGCCTGGATGCGGAGCGCGAACGCCAGCCGGGCGACGCCGAGCGGCAGGAGTGCCCCCATGCCGACCGCGTGACTGCGGAGCAGGTTTTCTTGCAGGGCCAGGACTTCGTGCGGCGCGATCCGCTGGTTGGCGAGCTTGCCGAAGCCGGTGTTGACGCCGTAGATCGTCTCGTCGTTGTCGAGTAGGCCCATCACCACGCGGCGGGACCGCTCGACCCGCTTGCGGGCGGCGGGAGCGAACCGGAGGGCGTCGATCTCGCCGTGCAACAGCCGTTCGGCGTCGGCGAGCGTCAGGCCGTCGCCGGATAACTCCAGCGCAGAACTCGCTGACAGGGTTCGGGACATGGCGGCATTATAACCATCGGCAGCTGCCCCGGACCCGAAGGTGGTTGTATCTGTAAATTTGTATACTATAATTGTGGTGGGCTGGTTTACTGCCCCCGGCCTCGCTGCGGTCGAGTCTGCGAGGCCGGGGGGCGAAATTGGCCGGTGTCGCAAAATGTCCCGTTTTGTCGCCCCAGAAAAAGATGTTATTTCTGCCCGAGCCGCCGCGGCACCCGATTGACGGAACTCTGGCCGCCGTCGTTTTCTCAGATTTCTGGTGCCCGCAGCGGCCGTTTGGTGTTTGATAGTAGTAGAACGTCGGCCCGATCGTCCTGAGCCGGGGAGTGTCGTCCATGCGAACCGATCCCTACCCGGTCGCTTCACCGATCTACCGCAGCCGGAAGCCCTTGCGCCGATCCGGCCGCCCGGCCAACCGCCCGCTGTCGCCGGCCACCAAGGTGATCGGGCTGGCGGCCATCTGCGTCGCCAGCCTGCTGATCGGCGGCTTCGTCCTGCCCGGCGGCCGTACGCCTGCCCCGGCCATCGCGGACCAACCCGACACCACGACAACCGAAGCTGCTCCGGCCGTGGCGGTTACGTCCGTCCCGCGTTCGGTGCCGGCCCCGGTCGTGAAAGAGCCTGCCCCGGCGGCCCCGGCGCTGCCGCCGCCACCGTTCATGCCGCACCCGCTCGACGCCGCCCCGGTGATCGTGCCGCAGCGGCCGGCCGGCCCGGCCTATGAGCTGGCGGCCGCCATCGACAAGGAGATCGACGCCGCCCTGGCCGCGGCCAAGGTGCCGCCCTCGCCCCTGGCCGACGACGCCGAGTTCCTCCGCCGCGTCACCCTCGACCTGACCGGCACCGTCCCGACCTACGACCGCACCGTCGCCTTCCTCATGGACAGCGACCCGTACAAGCGGGCCAAGCTCATCGACGAGCTGCTCGCCTCGCCGGCCTACGGCAAGCTGTTCGCCCGGGAGTGGGCCGACCTGCTCATCAAGCGGGACTTCGACTCCAACAAGAACCTCAACACCGACCCGTTCGCCACCTGGCTGGCCGACCGGCTCAACAAGGGCGCCGGCTGGAATGCGATCGTCCGCGACATCCTCACCGCCTCCGGCAAGGAGTCCGACACGCCGGCCAGCCTGTTCTACCTGGCCAACCAGGACAACAACCAGCCGTCCCCGGCCAAGCTGGTCGGGGCGACCGGCAACCTGTTCATGGGCGTCCAGATCCAGTGCGCCGAATGCCACGTCCACCCGCACGTGGACAAGTGGGCGCAGAAGGACTTCTGGGGCATGGCCGCGTTCTTCGCCCACGTCGTCGCCGACCGCGAGAAGGGCGACAAGGGCCGGCCGCTGCCCGGCACGGCCATGATCCACGAGGTCGAGCGGAAGAGCAACCCGCCCAAGAACGCCAAGGGCGCCAAGAAGAACGGTGAGCACGAGATCAAGCCCGGCGGCACCATCGCCATCCCCGACCCGACCGACAACAAAAAGACCGTCGGCACGGCCCGGGCGAAGTTCTTCGAAGGATCGATGCCGACGCTGAACGCGGCCCCGTACCGGCCGACGCTGGCGACGTGGGTGACGTCGCCGCAGAACAAGTACTTCGCCGCGAACGCGGTCAACCGGCTGTGGGCGCACCTGTTCGCCCGCGGCCTGGTCCACCCGATCGAGGAGATGCACGACGGCAACGACCCGTCGCACCCGGCCGTGCTCAAGCAACTGAGCGCCGCCTTCGCCAAGCACGGCTACGACCTGAAGTTCGTCCTGCGGGCGGTGTGCAACACCACGGCCTACCAGCGGACCAGCCGGCCGCTGCCGGAGAACGCCGAGGCCGAGGAGAAGCTGTTCGCCCGGATGCCGGTGAAGGTGATCGGGGCGCACGAGCTGCTCGCCTCGCTGGCAACGGTCACCGAGCATCGGGAATCGGAGGGCGCTCGCCGCGGCGGGATGCGGCCAAGCGGCAACAACGGCAAGCGGCCGGACGGCCCGCCGACGCTGACCCGATTCTTCGACACCCGCGAGTACGACGACGACCCGACCGAGTTCCCGTTCGGCGTGCCGCAGGTGCTCAAACTGATGAACACCAACCTAACGCACCGGGCGTCGGAGACGGCGGCCCGGGTGGCGAAGTCGAGCACCGACCGCCGGCGGGTGGTGGAGGACCTGTACCTGACGGCCCTGACCCGCCGGCCGAGGCCGGCCGAGTTGGACCGGATGCTGGCGTACGTGGCCAAGCAGGGCAACCCGCAGCAGGGGTACGCGGGCGTGATGTGGGCGCTCTTGAACAGCGCGGAGTTCGTGTCGAATCACTGACGCTCAAGCCCACCCGCGGCGGCGGGTGGGTTCTTTATTCCCACTCGCCGCCGCGGGTGGGCTTCGGGAGGTTCAATCATGTTCTTCGACCGCCCGTCGCGCCGCGACCTCCTGAAGCTCGCCGCCGCCGGCGTGGCCGGCGCCTCCGCCTCCGGCTGGTTCGGATTGCTCGCCGACCGGGCCGCCCGCGCCGCCAGCCAGGGCACCAAGCACAAGTCGTGCATCCTCCTGTGGATGGCCGGCGGCCCGGCTCAGTCGCACACCTTCGACCTTAAGCCCGGCGGCGAGTACAAGCCGATCTCGACTTCGGTCCCCGGCATCCAGATCAGCGAGCACCTGCCGAAGGTCGCCAAGCAGATGGGCAACATTGCCCTGCTGCGGAGCATGAAGACCGGCGACGGCAACCACCGCACCGCCACGTATCTCATGCACACCGGCTTCCGCCAGGGGTCCGGCGGCGGCCTGGTCCACCCCAGCCTCGGGGCGATGGTCGCGGCCGAGCTGGGCCGGCCGGAGTTCGAGCTGCCCAACTACGTTTCCGTCGGCAACGCGATGGGGCCGGGCTACCTCGGGCCGAAGTTCGCCCCGTTGGTGGTCAACGACTTCGAGCGCGGCCTGCCGGACCTGCGGCCGATGGCCGGCCAGTCGCAGGTGGACGACCGGGCCACGCTGGTCGAGGAACTCGACAAGGCGTTCCTGAGCGACTACGGGGCCAACTCGACGCGGGCCCACCTGGCGTCAATGCAGAAGGCGCTGCAACTGATGCATTCGGACAAGACGTCGGCGTTCGAGCTGAGCCACGAGCCGTCGTCGGTCCGCGAACAGTACGGCAAGGGTCGGTTCGGCCAGGGGTGCCTGCTCGCCCGCCGGTTGGTCGAGGCCGGCGTGCCGTTCGTGGAGGTGGCCCTGGGCGGGTGGGACACGCACCAGGGGGCCAACCAGCGGGTCAGGGCGCTGTCGGAGCAGCTCGACCCGGGGTACGCCACGCTGCTCGCCGACCTGAAGGACCGCGGGCTGCTCGACAGCACGCTGGTCATCTGGATGGGCGAGTTCGGCCGGTCGCCGAAGAACGGCAGCCAGCACTACGCCCGGGCCTGGACCAGCGCCCTGGCCGGGGCCGGCGTCAAGGTCGGGCAGGTGGTCGGCTCGACGGACGGCAGCGGGGCGGACGTGAAGGACCGGCCGATCTCGTCGGCCGACTTCATGGCGACGGTGTGCAAGGCGCTGGGGATCGACTACACGAAGGAGTACGTCGCCCGCGGCAACCGGCCGATGCACAAGGTGGACAAGGGCGCCAAGCCGGTGGCGCAGCTGTTCTGAGCACGTCGGACCGGACGGGACGGAGAGCGGTGGCGTGAACGAACGGAAGCCCAGCCCGCGCGGCCCGCAGCCGAAGAAGGCCGACTTTCCGGTGGCGCGCGGCGTCGCCCCGCCGCCGCGGCCGGTCCGCCGGGCCGTGCCGCCGCCGCTGCCGAAGGCCCCGCCCCGCCGCCGCGACACGGCCGTCGAGTCCGAGTTCGCGTTCGGCGACGGCCGGCGGGTGATCGTCCGCCGCCCGGCCCGCCGCCGGCCGCAGCGCCACCGCGGCCTGATCATCGCACTTCAGGCAGTCGCGGTCGTGATGCTGGCCGGGTTCTGTATGGCCGCCGGGTGGTGGTTGTTCCACGGCCGCACGCCTCCGCCGGCCGAATCCCCACCGCTGGCCAAAGCGGAGCCGGCCAAGCCGGGCAAAGCGGTTGTCGTCGAGCCGGCTAAGCCGGTTGAGAAGCCAGCTGCACCCGTCGCCCCCCTGCCGCCAGTGAAGGCGCCGGCAAAGCCGGTCGAGAAGCCCGTCGAGAAGCCGGCCGCCCCGGCGCCACCGCCGCCGATGCCCGTTACGCCGGCCCCGGCCCCGCCGCCGAAGCCGGCCACCACGACGCTGACGTTCCAGCGGGACATCCTGCCGATCCTGAAGGCCAAGTGCGCCGGTTGCCACGGCGACGGGCGGGGCAAGCTCAAGGGCGGGCTGGACGTGCGGTCGGTCCGGGCCCTGGAAAAGGGCGGCGACGGCGGCCCGGCCATCGACCGCCAGAACCCGGAAGTCAGCCCGCTGTGGGACACGGTCGCCACCGGCCAGATGCCGCCCGGCAAGTCCACGAAGCTGACCGAGTCGGAGAAGAAGAAGCTGCACGACTGGATCGTCGGCGGCGGCAAGTAACCACATTTCTTGTCCCTGTCCTGACCGCCCGTTACGATAACCCCATCCGGCCCGCTCGTTTCCCACCTGCCGGCAGACGTCCGATGCCTCGACCCGCCCGTTACTGCCTGCGCCCCTGGTTCGCCGGACTCGCCCTGGTCCTGGCCGCCGGCCGTGCGCCGGCCGCGGAGCCGGGCGTCGAGTTCTTCGAGAAGCACATCCGCCCCGTCCTGGCCGAGAAGTGCTACCGCTGCCACAGCGCCAACGCCGACAAGGTCCGCGGCGGGCTGCTGCTGGACACCCGCGACGGCGTACTCAAGGGCGGCGACAACGGGCCGGCTGTCGTTTCCGGTCACCCGGAGAAGAGCCGCCTGCTCGCCGCCCTCAAGGGCGCCGGCGACGCCAAGCCGATGCCGCCGAAGGAGCCGCTGCCGGCCGAGGTCGTGGCCCGGTTCGAGGCGTGGGTGAAGATGGGCGCCCCCGACCCGCGGACGGCCGCCGCGCCGGGCAGCGCCATCGACTTCGAGCGAGCGAAATCGTTCTGGTCGTTCCAGCCGGTCCGCGACCCGCCGGTGCCTGCGAACCGAAGCGGGCTGAGCGCAATCGACGCCTTCCTGGCGCAGACGCTCGCCGATAAGGGGCTGACGCCGGCCGGCCCGGCGGACCGCCGCACGCTCGTCCGCCGCGTCACGTTCGACCTGACCGGCCTGCCGCCGACGCCCGCCGAAGTCGAAGCGTTCGTCGCCGACCGCTCGCCGGACGCGTTCGCGAAACTCGTCGACCAACTGCTCGACTCGCCCGCCTACGGCGAACACTGGGGCCGGCACTGGCTCGACCTGGTGCGGTACGCCGACACCTGTGGCGACAACTCCGACTTCCCGGTGCCGACCGCCTACAAGTACCGGGACTACGTCATCCGCTCGTTCAACGCCGACAAGCCCTATGACCGCTTCCTCAAGGAGCAGATCGCTGGCGATATTTTGCCCCCCGTCACTGACGGGGGGCTAAGTAAGACCGACGCCCAGCGGCACGAGCAGATCATTGCGACGGGCTACCTGACGATCGCTCGCCGGTACGGGTCGCTGGCCAACGAGTTCCATCTGACGATCGAGGACGTGATCGACAACCTCGGCAAGACGGCGCTCGGCCTGAGCGTCGGCTGTGCGCGGTGCCACGACCACAAGTTCGACCCGGTTTCGTCGGCCGACTACTATGCCCTCTACGGCATCTTCGACAGCACGAAGTTCGCCTTCCCCGGCACGGAGATCTTCCCGTACCCGAAGGACTACGTCGCGCTGGGCCCGCCGGCCGAGGCGGAGGCGCTCCGCAAGTACGAGGCCGAGACGGACGCCCTGTCGAAGCGGCACGACGAGCTGACGAGCGAGCGCCGCCGGCTGTACGCCGCCCAGGCCGCCGGCACCGACCCGCCCGCCGGGTCACGGACGCTGGCGGCCGTCGAGGCGGAGATGAAGCAGGTCAAGGACCGGCAGGCGGACCTGGAGAAGCACTTCCCGACGGTCCCGCGGGCCTACGCCGTCGGCGAGGGCAAGCCACACGACGCCCGCATCCAGCAGAAGGGCGACCCGAAGCTGGCCGGCGACGTCGTGCCCCGCGGCTTCCTGACGATCCTCGGCGGCCAGAGGCTGCCGCCGGACGAGCACGGCAGCGGCCGCCGCGAGCTGGCCGAGTGGATCACCGACCCGAAGAACCCGCTGACGGCCCGGGTGATGGTGAACCGCATCTGGCAGCACCACTTCGGCCGGGGCCTGGTCGCCACGCCCAACGACTTCGGCAGCCGCGGCGAGCGGCCGTCGCACCCGGAGCTGCTCGACTGGCTGGCGGTGCGGTTCGTCGAGAGCGGCTGGTCGGTCAAGGCGATGCACCGGCTGATGCTCAACACCGCGGCGTACCAGCGGGCCGGGGTATCCGGCGAAGCTGGGTCGCCCGACGACGCCCGCAACGCCGCCATCGACGTCAACAACGTCTTCCTGTGGAAGCACGCGCGCCGCCGGCTGACGGCCGAGGAGACGCGGGACGCCCTGCTCGCCGTCGCCGGCACGCTCGACCGCTCCGCCGGCGGGCCGCACCCGTTCCCGCCGGAGGGCACGTACAAGTACACGCAGCACCACCAGTTCGTCGCCGTGTACCCGTCCGTGCGGCGGAGCGTCTACCTGATGCAGCAGCGGATCAAGAAGCACCCGTTCCTGGAGGTGTTCGACGGGGCCGACCCGAACGCGACCACGGCCATCCGCCCGGTCAGCACGACGCCGTTGCAGGCGCTGTTCCTGATGAACGACCCGTTCGCCCACGAGCAGGCCGCGGCCTGGGCGGGGCGATTGGCCGCGGAGTCGGTGGACGACGCGGCCCGCATCGACCGGGCCTACCGGGAAGCGTTCGCCCGCCCGGCGACCCGGCAGGAGGTGGCCCTGGGCGAGCAGTTCCTCGACGCCTGCCGGTCGGCGCTGGCGGAGGCCGGCGTGCCGGAGGCCGGCCGGGCGAAGGCGGCGTGGCCCAGCTACGCCCGGGTGTTGATGAGCAGTAACGAGTTCGTGTTCGTGGATTGACCGATGACCGAACCCCGCTCCCGCCGCTACTTCCTCCGCTCCCTGCTGGGCGGGTCGCTGGTCATGCCGGCCGTCGTCGGCCGCCTGCTGGCCGAGGATGCCGCCCGCGCCGACTCGCTCGCCCCGAAGCCGCCGCACTTCCCGGCCAGGGCGAAGCGGGTCATCTGGCTGTACATGTCCGGCGGCGTCTCGCACGTGGACTCGTTCGATCCCAAGCCGCGGCTGTTCGAGGTCGGCGGCAAGCGGCTCAATAACCGCACCTACCTCCGCCCGCTGTGGGAGTTCAAGCCCCACGGCCAGTGCGGGATGGAGGTCAGCGACCTGTTCCCGCACGTCGCCGGGTGCGTGGACGACATCTGCCTGATCCGGTCGATGCACGGCGACCACAGCGACCACTTCCAGGCCACGCTCGGCGTCCACACCGGCTCGGTCACGGTCGCCCGGCCGGCGGTCGGGTCGTGGGTCAGCTACGGGCTGGGGACGGAGAACCAGAACCTGCCGTCGTTCGTCGTCTTGGCCCCGCACCTGCCGTACGCCGGGTCGCAGGTGTGGGCGAGCGACTTCCTGCCCGGCTGCCACCAGGGGACGCGGGTGCTGGCCGGGGCGGAGCCGATCCCCGATCTAGCCCGCCGCGGCCCGTCGGAACGGGTGCAGGAGCTGGAGCTGGGGCTGCTCGACCGGCTCAACCGGCTGCACGGCCAGTCCCGCCCGGCCGACCCGGCGCTGGCCGCCCGGGTCAAGTCGTTCGAGACGGCGTTCGGCATGCAGAAGGCGATGCCGGAGGTGCTCGACCTCTCGAAGGAGACCGACGCGACGCTGGAGTTGTACGGGCTGAAGCGCGGCACCGCGGCCGGGTTCGGCTGGCAGTGCCTGGTGGCCCGGCGGATGGTCGAGGCGGGGGTCAGGTTCGTCGAGCTGATCGACACCGGGGCGTCGAACAACTGGGACGCGCACACCGACATGGCCGCCCACGGCCCGCTGGCGAAGAACGTCGATCAGCCGATTGCCGGGCTGTTGAAGGACCTGAAGCAGCGCGGCCTGTTGTCCGACACGCTGGTGGTGTGGACGAGCGAGTTCGGCCGGACGCCGCACACGGACGGGCCGAAGGGGCGGGGCCACCAGGCGGCCGTGTACTCGTCGTGGCTGGCCGGGGCCGGGGTGAAGGGCGGGTACGTGCACGGCTCCAGCGACGAGTTCGGGGCGAAGGTGGCGGCCGACGGCGTGCACGTGCACGACTTCCACGCGACGATCCTGCACCTGCTCGGCCTGGACCACGAGCGGCTGACGTACCGCCACGCCGGCCGCGACTACCGGCTGACGGACGTGAGCGGGACGGTGGTGAAGGAGGTGCTCGCGTAACTGGTGGCGGGCCCTGGAGGTGAAGCCGTGAAATACAAGGCCGTTCTACACCACGACGAAGAAGGGTATGCCGTTTCGGTACCTGCGTTGCCGGGCTGTCATTCACAGGGGGAAACCGAGCGGAGGGCGTTGGAGAACATCGCCGACGCGATCCGCGAGTTCGTGGCCGTACTCAACGAGCGTCACCAGAACGGCTTGGTCCGCGAGGTCGAAGTCGAGGTCTAGCCAAGGCCCCGCCTGCCCGGCGTCAACCATCGGGACGCCGTCCGGGCGTTGGAGAAGATCGGCTTTCAGATCATGCGTCAGGGCAAACACATCATCGTGAGCGCCGGCGTTCGGACCGTTGCCATCCCGCGGCACAACCCGGTCAACGCGAACATCATGGGCAGCATTGCCCGTGACGCCGGCCTGACGGTTGACCAATTCCGCACGCTGCTGTGATCGGGTCCTCCCATGCACTGGTCCGACCGGCACACCGACGAGCCCGCCGTGGTCCTCGACGCCGGCGGCCGGGACTGCGGCGACGGCCTGCTCCTCGACCTCCGCCGCCAGCTCGACCCGCTCGACCGCGGCCAACTCCTCGAACTGGTGTCCACCGCGGCGTCCGTCGAGGACGACCTGCCGGCGTGGTGCAAGCTGACCGGCCATGCCCTGGTGTCCGCCGTCCGCCGCGGCGAGCAGCGGAGCTACCTGATCTGCAAGGGGGCACTCGCCCACCACGACGGCGTCATGACGCCGCCCGTCCACCGGCCCCGCGGCCGGCCGTCCGACCCCGGCCTCGGCCCCGGCGGCGAACTGCCGCTGCCGGCCGACGCCCCGCCGGTCCCGCCATTGGCCATCATGGGGATCGGCTCTTGGCCGCGACCGCGGTGGATGCTCCGGGCGATCTACGCCCACCTCGAAGGCCGGCTCGCCGACGACGACTTCGACGAGGCCGGTGACGACGCCGTGCGGTTGGCCGCGGCGGCGCAACTGCGGGCCGGGGTGGACGTCGTCACCGACGGCGAGCAGCGGCGGGACGGCTACGCCGGGTTCGTCGGCGGCCGGCTGGACCGCTGCCAGCTCGTTCCCGTCATCGACCTGCTGCCGTATGCCGCCGACCCGGTCGCCCTGGAGGCGGAATTGCGGGCGCTGGGCGTGCCGCTGGAGGAAGTCCGGCAGCCGGTCGTGCTCGGCCCGCTGCGGCGGAGCCGACCGCTCACCGGCCGTGAACTGGCCTTCGTCCGCACGCTGACCGAGTTGCCAGCCAAGGTCGCCTTGCCGGGGCCGTACCTGCTCACCCGGCTGCTGTCGGTCGAGTGCCTGACGGTGAAGCCGTACCCGACCCGCGAGGGGCTGGCCGAGGACGTGGTCCGCATCCTGCGGGATGAGCTGTTCCACCTGCTCGCCGGAGGGGCGGCGCTGGTGCAGTTCGACGAGCCGGGGCTGACCGACGCGGCCCACGGCCGGCCGCGGCCGAACCCCGGCGTCATGACCACGGCCCTGGCCGTGCGGGAGGACCCGACCGCGGAGATGGCGTTCGCCGGGTCGCTCCTGAACCGCGTCGTCGCCGGGGCACCGCGGGAGCGGGTGGCACTGCACGTCTGCCGCCGGACTGGCGAAGGCTACGGCCCGCTCCTGCCGCTGCTCCGCACCCTGCAAGTCGGGGCGTTCTTCTTGGAGCTGTCGGCGGCGCGGCCGGGGGAGATGGCGGCACTGCGGACGCTGCCGGAGTCATGCCGGATCGGCGTCGGCGTGGTGGATCCGAAGGGCGGCGAGGTGGCGTCGATCGGAAGTGTCTACGCCCGGGCGGACGAGGCGGCGGCGCTGTTCGGCCCGGAGCGGGTGCTGCTGACCCCGGACTGCGGGTTCGCGCCGTTCGCCGCCCGGCCGGCGGCGCCGGCCGCGGTCGCGGAGGCGAAGCTGGCGGCCGTCGCCCAGGCGGCGCGGCTGCTGCGGAAGCGGTATGGATAAAAATCAGCCGCTTGCGGCTCTGCGAGCAATCGCCCGCATAGCCGCAAGCGGCAAGTCGCAGTCATGTCACTTCACCACGAACTCCGGCATCATCAGGCTGACGCCCTCGCGGTGCAGCGTCTGCAGCTGCACCAGCGCCCGCTTGATCGCCTTGACGCGCGCCGGGTCCAACCCTTCCAGCTGCGGCGCGGCCAGGTCCACCAGCGACGGCCCGCCGAGCTTGATCCCCGACCGGCCAACCGTGGCGTCCAAGTTGTGCTTGTCGTCCTTGCCGCCGCCGGTTGCCTCCATCAGCTGCTCGAAGATGTTCTTCGGCTCCGGCACGACCTTCACGTCGTACTCGGTCAGGTTCGCCTGCTTGGCCACGGCGTGGATGGCGTCCTCCAGCGTGCCGAGTTTGTCCACCAGCCCGAGCTCCAGCGCCTGCTTGCCGGTGTACACCCGCCCGCCGGCGAGGTCGTCGATCGGCTTCTTCAGCTTGTCGCCGCGGATCTCCTTGACGTGGCCCTTGAACACCTCGTAGATCTCGTCCATCCACCCCTGCATCGTCTTCCGCTCCTCGTCCGACCACGGGTGGTCGCTGGCCATGATGTCGGAGTGGGCGCCCCGCTTGTAGCCCTTGAACGTGATGCCGACCTTGCCCCACATCGGGTTGGTGACGAACTTCCCGCCGACCACGCCGATCGACCCGGTGATCGTCGCCGAGTCGGCGTAGATCGTGTCCGCCGCGCAGGCGACGTAGTACCCGCCGCTGCCGGCCACGTCGCCCATCGAGACGATGAACGGCTTCTTCGCCTTCACCCGCTTGGTGGCGTTCAGGATGATCTCGCTGGCCACGGCCGACCCGCCGGGGGAATCGACCCGCAGGACCACGGCCTTGACGTCGTCGTCCCGGGCGGCCTCGTCCAAGGCTTTGCGGACGTTGGTGCTGTACGCCCCCTCGCCGCCCCCCATCAGCGAGAATTCCTTCTGCCCGAGCTGGATCGCCCCGTTCACGTAGACGATGCCGACGGCCGGCTTGCCCGACTTCTTCTTCTTCGACTCGTTCATCATCTCGCCGAACAGCTTGAAGATGGCGAACGGGTTGGACACGTCCAGCTCCGGCGGCTTCTTCTCGCCGTACTTGTGGTCGAACACGATGTCGTCGCCGCACTTCTCCTTGACGAACTTCTGGAAGTCCTGCAGGTGCTCGACGGCGTCGATCATGCCGGCCGCCTTGGCCTTCTCGGCCGTGTACGGGCCGTGGTCGATCCAGTCCTTGACCTTGCTCGGCTCGACCTTCCGCCCCTTGGCGATCATGTTCACGTAAGTGTCGAAGATGCCGTCGAACAGCCAGTTCATCATCCGGTCGGCCTCGGGGCTGGGCTCCTTCCGCATGAACAGCTCCGCGGCGCTCTTGTACTTGCCGCACGTCAGGAAGTCCGGCTGGACGCCGAGCTTGTCCAGCAGGCCACGGACGTAGGGCTGCTCGGCGTACATGCCGGTCACCCACAGGTCGGACGTCGGCGGGATGCTCACCCGGTTGGCCGCGGCCAGCAGGGCGTAGTCGCCCATGTGCAGCTCGTCGGCGTGGGCGTAGATGTCCTTGCCGGCGGCCCGCAGCTTGGCCATAGCCTGCCGGATCTCCTCCCGCTGGGCCGTGCCGATCGCGGCCCCCTCGACCAGCACGACGACGGCCTTGACGTTCTCGTCGCCGGCCGCCTTGCCCATCCGCTCGACCAGCTCCTTCAGCGACACGACGCGGTCGGACCCGAGCGAGAAGTCGTCGGACCGGGGTATTTCGGTCACGGCCCCGTCGAGCCGGAACACGGCCACGGTCGGCTTGTCGGCCTTCTTGTCTTTCTTGTCAGCGGCGGCGGCGTAGGGCACGAACGGCAGCAGGCTGCCGACCGCCAGGGCGAGCGTGAGGCAGGTCCGTCGGAACATACGGTTTCCCTCGCATTCGGGCGACACAGGTACAAAGCCCGGCGCGGCCGCCGGGGGCGGGTCTACCGGGTGATTCGCCGCGGCGCGGCCGGCATTGGCCCGCCAGGGGCTATCCTAGTCACTGCACTCCCGCCGTCCGGGAGACACCGATTTGGCCCCGCCGCCGCTTGCCGCCGCGCCCCGGCCGGGCTACCATCCCCGGCGACGGCACTTCGCGCCCTGATCCGTTTTCCCAGGTGATCCATGACCCGACCCGCCGCTGTCCGCCTGCTCGCCGCGACGCTGGTGATCGCGTTCGCGGCCCCGCTGTCGGCCGCCGAAATCCGTCTGCCCCGCCACCCGGACTACTCCGAGGGGCGGATCGTGTTCAGCTACCTCGGCGACCTGTGGCTGGTCAACGACGACGGCACCAACGCCCGCCGCCTGACCGTCAACGCCGCCCGGGACGCCCACCCCAAGTTCTCCCCGGACGGCCAGTGGATCGCCTTCTCGTCCAACCGGTACGGCAACGACGACGTGTTCGTCATGCCGGCCAACGGCGGCACGGCTCGGCGGATCACCTACCACAGCGCCTCGGACACGGTCGTCGGCTGGTCCCGCGACTCCAAGCGGGTCGTCTTCTCCAGCTCCCGCGGGCGGGTGTACGGCGGCATCCCGAGCCTGTACGAGGTGCCGCTGGACGGCGGGCCGGAGCAGCCGCTGCCGACCGACTGGGGCACGTTCGCCTCGTTCTCTCCCGACGGCCGGCAGCTGGCCTACAACCGCCACCCGGCCCCGTGGACCCGCAAGCACTACCGCGGCTCCTACTGCGCCGACCTGTGGCTGTGCGACCTGGAGACGAAGACCTCCCGCAAGCTGATCGACGCCGACGTGCCCGACGACGAGAAGCCGAACAACTTCTGGCCCATGTTCGGCAAGGACGCGATCTACTTCGTCTCCGACCGCGAGACGCACGCCAAGGCCG
>DASXAN010000337.1:0-3740 GCA_036406755.1 Gemmataceae bacterium | reverse complement strand
CTGCTTGCCGCGGGCGACGGCGACCTCCACCTTCGCCAGCCCGTTCTTGAAGTACAGCCGCAGCGGCACCAGGGTGAACCCCCGCTGCGACGCCTTGCCGGCGAACTTGGCGATCTCGCTCCGCCGCAGGAGCAGCTTCCGCGTCCGCTTCGGCTTGTGGTTGAGCCGGTTGACGAACGGGTACTCCGGGATTTCGCTGCCGACCAACCAGACCTCGCCGCCGTCGAGCTTGGCGTAGGCGTCCTCCAGGGTGGCGTGCCCCTCGCGCAGGCTCTTCACCTCAGTGCCGACGAGCGCGATGCCGCACTCGATCCGGTCCAGGATCTCGTAGTCGTGAAAGGCGCGGCGGTTCCGCGCCACCACTCGGACGTCGGCCTCGTCGTGCTGGGATCGCTGGGCCATCGGTGCCTCATCCCGGTAACGCCCGGGCCGGCGTGCCACCATCGTAACAATGGTGGTTCGGCCCGGGAACAGCAAGCCGTCGGCCGCTCGACCGGCGGCGATTCACGGCTTGACACGCGCCGACCCGCCGTTATAGTCCGGCCCTCCAAGTGAACCGAAGCAGAGCCGGCGGCCGTCCGCCGCGGTCCCATTGGCGGGACGCGGGCGGTCGAGTGCCGCCGGCCGCGAGCGACCGCGGTGGCCGACGCCACGACCACGATCGAGGACTTGAAACTGACCGTCCGCCGGTTCGTCGGCGAGCGGCATTGGGAGCCGTTTCACAGCCCGAAGAACTTGGCGATGGCCCTGGCCGTCGAAGCGGCCGAGCTGATGGAGCCGTTCCTGTGGCTGGACCTGGACGAATCGCGGCGGCTGCCGGCCGACCCGGCGAAGCGATCGGCTCTCGCGGATGAGATCGCGGACGTGGCGTACGTGCTGCTGAACCTGTGCCAGAGCCTGGACATTGACTTGAGCGAGGCCTTCGCGGCGAAGATGGCGAAAAACACCGTGAAGTACCCGCCGCCGGGCGGGTGAGCCGGCCCGGGCGGACGGCCCGAAGCACCGCACGGGGGTGGGGTGCGCCGGGCCAGCGGGAAGGGGGACACGACCGTGCGACAGACTTGCCTGCCAGCGGCGTGCGTGATGATCGGCGTGGCCATCTGCGGACCGGCGGCCGCGCAGTCTCCCCCTGACACGCAGCCATACCCCGGCCAGCGGCCCGGGATGCCGAAGGTGTATACGCCCACCGTTTCCCCCTACCCCGGAACTCTGCCGCCGTCCGTGACGGGGCAGGCCGTTCCGCAGCCGCCGCAACAGCAATGGCCACAACCGGCGGCCCCTCAGCCGGCGGCGCCGCAGCCGGCGATCCGGCCGGCCGCCATCACGCCGTCGTGGCCGGCGCCGCCCGGCCAGGTCGTTCCCGCGTCGTCGGCCGCGCAGCCAGTGCCGACCATGACCCAACCGCAAGCGCCGCCGGCCGGGCTGCCGGCCGCCGTGACAACGGCCGCACCGCCGCCGATGACGCCGCCGGCCACGGCCGGCGTGCTCGTCGAGAAGCGCGGGCCGGAAACCGTCAACCTCAGCCAACCGCTGGCTTACGAGATCATCGTCCGGAATGCCGGGCCGGCCGCGGTCTATCAGGTCCGCGTCGAAGACGAGCTGCCAGCCGGCGCTCGCCTCGTCGGCGGCGATCCGACGCCGGAGGCCGGGTCGGACCGGCTCACCTGGACCTTGAACACACTCGAACCCGGTACGGAGCGACGGCTCCAGGTGATGCTCCAGCTCGGGGCCGAGGGCGAACTGCGGTCCACGGCCACCGTCCACTACGCCGCCACCGCCGCCCTGCGGACGCGGGTCGTCCAGCCGCGGTTGACGCTGGCAATGCGTGGTCCGGAGCAGGCCATGGCCGGCGACGCCGTGCCGTTTCATATCATGGTGTCGAATCCGGGCACCGGCCCGGTGACGAACCTGCTGCTCCGCGGCAAGCTGCCGGAGGGCCTGACGCACCCGCAAGGGCAGATCGTCGAAGCCGAGATCGGCACACTCGGGCCGGGCGAGTCGCGCAACGTCACCCTCTCGGCCCAGGCGGTTAAGTGTGGGCGGTGCGTCTGCGAGCTGGCGGCCACCGGCGACGGCGGGCTGGAGGCCACTTCCCAAGCGACCATCCAGGTCCTCGGCCCGACGCTGCAACTCCAGCGGACCGGGCCGGCCAAATGCTACCTGAAGAGCGAGGTCGGGTTCGAGCTGGAGCTGACGAACACCGGGTCCGGGCCGGCCGGGCACGTCGAGATCGCCGACGCCCTGCCGCCGGGCCTGGATTTCGCCTCCGCCACGGACGGCGGGACGTTCGACGCCGCGACCCGCACGATCACCTGGCGGCTGCCGGCGCTGTTGCCCGCGGGCAAGCAGCGGGTCGGCTACCGCGTCAAGGCCGTAGGCCTGGGTGAGCTGCCGGACCGGGCCGCCGCCCGGGCCGACCGCGGCCCGGACGTGCGGGCGGACGGCACGTTTACCGTCGAAGGCATCCCGGCCCTGGCGCTGGAGGTCGTGGACCTGGAGGACCCGGTCGAGGTCGGCGGCGACCTGACGTACGAAATCCGCGTGGTCAACCAGGGGTCGTGCCCGTGCACCAACATCCAGATCACGGCCCAGGTGCCGGAGGGGTTGCTCGCCCGGGAGGGGACCGGGCCGACCGCGTACCGGGCGAACGGCCCGCAGGTCGTGTTCGAGCCGCTGTCGAAACTCGGGACGAAGGCCGACGCCGTCTACCGCGTCAAGGTCCGCGGGTTGCAGCCGGGCGACTACCGGTTCCGGGTACAGATGACGTGCGACCAGTTGCGGCAGCCGGTGCTGAAGGAGGAGGCGTCGCGGGTGTACAAGGACGGGCTGTGAGGGGGGCGCGGAGAGTCGGCCGGGATAATGGTTGCCACCGGGCCGGGCGTCGGCTATGCTACGGCCCGTCCCGTCAACCGCGCCCCCGACCGATGCCAAGCCAACAGCCACGACGGCTGTCCTCCGGGGGAAGGATTCCCCCACTTTTCAAGTCGCGACGGGGGAGTCGAGTCCGACCGCAGAAGGGCCAAGCCGCCCCGCGCCGCCGCACGGGACCGGGCGCGGTGCGCCGCGACCCGGGGCGCGCGGGGGGTCGAATGGCCTTGAGGGAGGGGTGACGCGGTGTTAATATCCCGCCCGCACGGGGCGCGGCCGGCGACGACCGGCGCGGCCCGCGGCGCGACGGCACACCGGACCCTTCCTTACCTGCCTGCCGGGCGGCCGACCGAGGGAACGGAACGACGGGACCGGCCGCACGCCCACGGAGGGGGCGGCCGGTGCCGCGGGGAGGGGGAGGAGGCGGTGATGAACACGGGCCGCACGCCGAAGGAGCAGGTGAAGGTCCACATCCGGTGGATGATCCGCCGCGACATGCCCGAGGTCCTCCAGACCGAGCAGGAGAGCTTCGAGTACGCCTGGACGGAGGAAGACTTCCTGAAGTGCCTGCGCCAGCGGAACTGCATCGGGATGGTGGCCGAGCATGCCGAGAAGGTCGTCGGGTTCATGATCTACGAGCTGCACAAGGCCAAGTTGCACGTGCTGAACTTCGCCGTCCACCCGGCCGTCCGCCGGACCGGAGTCGGCCGGCAGATGGTGGGGAAGCTTGTCGGCAAGCTGTCCAGCCACCGCCGCACGCGGATCACCCTGGCCGTGCGGGAGACGAACCTGTCGGCCCAGCTGTTCTTCAAATCGCTCGAGTTCCGGGCGACCAAAGTGCTCCGCGGCTACTACGAGGACAGCGGCGAGGA
>DASXAN010000336.1:0-5529 GCA_036406755.1 Gemmataceae bacterium | reverse complement strand
GTTTAGCCGCGACCCGGAGGCTTGGCGGAGGGGAGCGCGCTCGCGCTCCCCTCCGCCAAGCCTCCGGGTCGCGGCTAAACGAATGGGTGCCCCCATGCTCGGCCCGGTCGCCAGTGCGGAGCTGCTGCGGGCCGGGCGGCGGGGCAAGGCCCACGTCCTCCGCTGGGCCTACGCCGCCTGGCTGGTCCTGCAACTGCTCTACCTGTACGACGCCACCCACGCCCGGCGGTACTACAACGCCCCGCGGCCCAGCCCGGTCAAGGCCGCCGCCGACTTCGGCCAGCGGTTCCGTGACCTCGTCCTCGGCCAGCAGTTCGTGCTGATCGCGCTGGTCACGCCGGCGTTCGTCGCCGGGGCCGTCACCGACGAGAAGACCCGCGGCACCTTGCAGGCCCTGCTCACCGCCCACGTCACCCCCGCCGACGTCGTCCTCGGCAAACTCCTCGGCCGCTGCGCCCAGGTCGCCGCCCTCGCCCTCGTCCCATTGCCCCTGCTCGCCGTCGTCGGCCCGATCGCCGGCGTCCCGCCGGAGTTCCTCGTCGTCCTCGTCGCCGTCACCGCCCTGGTCCTGTTCGGGCTGGGCGGCGTCAGTGTGCTGGCGTCGGTGTGGACCCGGCAGACGCGGGCGGCCGTCATCCTCACCTACGTCGTGCTCGGCGGCGGGCTGGCGGTCGGGGCGGTGCTCGCCGACTACGGCTGGCTGCCGGCCGGGTGGCGGGACGACTTCGACCCGGTCCGCGTCCTCCGCCCGGCCCTGGACCGGGAGGACCCGGCCGAGGCGTTCCGCCGGCTGGGGCGGGCGGCCGTGGCCTGGGGCGGGCTGGGGGCGGTGGCGACGGGCCTGGCCGTGTGGCGGCTGCGGCCGGCGTACCTGCGGCAGCTGGAGGCCCGGCCCCGCGGCCGGCTGGCCCTCGGCCGGCTGGTCGCCCGGCCCCGGCCGACCCGCGACGCGCTGGCGTGGAAGGAGCGGTACGTCGGCCGGCGGGTGCCGCCCTGGGTCGGGGTGCCGGTGGTCGCCGGGCTGGGCGGGGCGGTGACCGCCTACGCACTTTCCGGTGTCGGGCCTCTGGCTGCGGCCATGGGCCGGGGCGGACCCGGCCTGGTCGCCGGATACGTCTTGATGCAAGAGGGCTTCTACGCCCTGTTGGTGGCGACCCTGGTCGTCGGCGTGCGGTGCTCCGGCACGATCACCGGCGAGCGGGAGCGTCAGACGTGGGACGGGTTGATGACCACGCCGATGACGGTGCCGGACATCGTCCGCGGTAAGCTCCGCGGCATCCTCCGGGCGACCTGGCCGTACGTGCTCGCCTACTGGCTCGGGGCCGGGCTGGTCGCCGGCATAGCCACCTCGGACGATCCGCTGCTGCCCGTCGCGGCCGTGCTGATCGGGGCGGGTGTGGCGGGGCTGGTGGTCTGGCAATGGCGGCGGCTGGCCGGATGGGCCGGGGTCGGATTGGTGCTGCTGCCGGCGGGGGTCGGCGGACTGAACTTGGCCTACATCGCCGCCATCGGGCTGGGCGTGACTTGGCTGACGATGTACTTCCTCGGGGCGGTCGGGCTGTACTGCTCGGCGAAATCGCGCAGCTCCTGGCGGAGTCTGCTCGGGACAGTGGTGCTGGGCTACCTCGGCGGGTCTGCCCTGTTCTGCGTCAGTTTTCCGGTGAGCTGCATTTTCACCTTGCTGCTGGCAGTGGTCGCGGCCGTCCTGAACGAACTCATTCGGGGGACGGGCGGGCAGTACGGGCCGTTCGCCGCCCTCGAGGCACTGGCCGGGGTGTTCTACACGGCGGGGGCAGCGGTCGTGCTCGGGCTGGTGGCCCGGTCGGTCGTACTGGCAGCCGAAAATGCCGTCGCCAAATTCGACCGCATCCCGCCGAACTGGGTGCGGATGATCGAATACGATCTGCCTCAGCACGGGCCGCAAGTTTACCGCCGCAGATTACCCCGCTGACCCGGACTGAGTCCAAAACTGCGCAGGCCGGGCAACGGCGTGCCCAAGGTTACAATTGCGCTGCTCATTGGGGGTGGTAAAAACTACAACTCGGCCCTCAGCTTTGACCGGGTGTCGGAAAACCTGACAGTCGGGAATCCTTTATTCACAAGCACTTCCGACAATCGCCGCCGCCTATCCCGGTAATCTTGGCACGGCACTTGCCTTAACTGCTGCCGTCCACGCGACTGATTGCTGTCACGCTCACGGAGAGCGGCTGGACCGGGCCGATGACGGCCGCTGTGTTTCGGTCGTTGACGTGGCGTGTGGAGACCTGAAAACCGTTTCGTGGTTCGCGCCACGGATGAATAGGAGTCACTTTCCCCCTTTACTTTCTCCCCGTGGGCCGCTCCCCGGCGGCTTCCCTCCTACACTCACCTCCACTCGACTCATCGTACTAGGCCGGCACTTCGGTGCCGGCCCTTGTCTTTATAAAGGGAGCCGCTTGCGGCTATGCGGGGCGAGCGCTCGCCCCGCATAGCCGCAAGCGGCTCAGACCCCCAGCGCCCGCCCCACCAGCGCCGCCGTCAGCGTGTTGAACACGTCGCCCTTCTCGAGCCAGCCCCGCCGGGCCACGTCCACGCCGTAGGTGTACAGTTCAAGTTCCTCCGTGCTATGCGCGTCTGGGTTGATGACCAGCCTCACCCCCAGCGCCTTGGCCCGCTTGCAGTGGACCCAGTCCAGGTCCAGCCGCGACGGCTGGGCGTTGATCTCGACCATCGTCCCGGCCTCGGCCGCGGCCTGGAGCACCGCGTCCAGGTCCACCTGGTAGCCGTCGCGCTTCAACAGCAGCCGGCCGGTGGCGTGGCCGAGCATCGTCACCAGCGGGTGCCGCACCGCCCGGACCATGCGGTCCGTCATCTCCTCCCGCGACAGGCCGAAGTGCGAGTGCACGCTGGCCACGACGTAGTCGAACGTCTCCAGGAGCTTGTCGTCGAAGTCGAGCCGGCCGTCAGGCAGGATGTCGCACTCGGTCCCCTTGAACACGCGGAAGCCGTCGAGGCTGTCGTTCAGCTCGTCGATCTGTCGCTGCTGCTGGCGGACGCGGTCCGGCGTCAGCCCGCGGGCGACGGTCAGCGACTGCGAGTGGTCGGCGATGCCGAGGTACTGGAAGCCGATGGCCTGCGCCGCCTCGACCATTTCTTCGAGCGACGCCCCGCCGTCGCTGGCGGTGGTGTGGTTGTGGAACACGCCGCGGATGTCCTTGACCTCGACCAGCCGCGGCAGTTCGTGTTTGCCGGCCGCCTCAATTTCGCCGGTGTCCTCGCGCAGCTCCGGCGGCACGTAGTCCAGGCCGAGGGCGGCGAAGACGTCGGCCTCCGTCTTGCACGCGATCGGCCCGCCGGGGCCGGTCAGGGCGTATTCGTTGATCTTGAACCCCTTCTCCTTCCACCTCGTCCGCAAGGCGACGTTGTGGGCCTGGCTGCCGGTGAAGTGGTGCAGGGCGTAGGGGAATTGGTCGTCGGTCACCACGCGGAGGTCGCCGCGGATTTGCAGCCCCCGCCGGCCGACGCCGAGCATGACGCTGGAGAGCGTCTCGCCCTGGTTGACCACCTGCGTCACGGCCGGCAGCTTGATGAACGCCCGCATGACGGCGGCCGGGTCGGTGGACGTGCAGAGGATGTCAATGTCGCCGACCGTCTCCCGCCGCCGCCGCAGCGACCCGCACGCCTCCAGCCGCACGACGCCGGGCACCTTCCGCAGCGCCGCCAGGATCGAGTCGGCCAGCTCCGACGCCTGATCGAGCCGCACCCGCTGGCCCGCTTGCGCCAGGAACGCCAGCCCGGCCAGGATCTTCTCCTGCGTCTTGGCCCCGAAGCCCTTCAGGGCCGCGACCCGGCCGTCCTCGCACGCCTTCTGGAGCGCGTCCAGGTCGCTGATGCCGTGCTCATGGAGAGCCTTGACCTTCTTCGGCCCCAGGCCCGGCAGGCGGAGCATCTGGATCAGGCCCGGCGGCGTCTTGGCCCGCAGGTCGTCAAGCAGGGCGTAGTGGCCGTCCTGCACGAGGGCGGTGATGGCCTCGCGGAGCGTCTCGCCGATGCCGCGGATGGACGCGAGCTTGCCCTCGGCGACGATGGTGGTGAGGTCGCCGTCGAGGGTTTCGACGAGGCGGGCGGCGGTGTGGTACGCCTGGGACTTGAACGGGTTGGCGCCCTGGAGTTCGAGCAGGGTGCCGATCTCGGTCAGGGCGGCGGCGACTTGGGGGGCGTTCATGAGGTGCCTCGCGGTGCGGGCGGTCACCCATAGTTTAGCGGCGAGCCGGAGGCGAGCTATGCGCTCGCCTCCGGCTCGCCGCTAAACACGATCACGTTACGCCGCGATCCGCAGCGGCGCCGGCTGGGCCGGGTGCAGCAGCACTTCCAGGGCGCACACCAGCCGGTCCGGCCCGCGGCCGTCGATCAGCTGCCGGCCGCACCGGGCCATCCCCTGCCGCTCCATCGGGTCGGTCAACAGCACCTCCACGGCCGCGGCCAGCGCGTCCGGGGTCAGGGCCGCCGCCGGGCCGAGGTCGGTCGCCACCCCCTCCTCGTCCAGCCGGCGGGCGTTGGCCGCGTGCCGCTCCGCCAGCGTCACCATCAGCTGTGGCACGCCGACGCAGGCCAGCTCCAGCGACAATCCGTCCCCGGCCGTGACGGCGAAGTGGCACCGGCTGGCCCGGGCGGCCAACTCCGGCACCTCCGTGGCCACGCCGACCCGGCCGTCGTAGTTGGCGGCGAACTCCCGCAGCTCGTTCAGGTGCGGGTGGTGCGGGCGGGCGAACAGGTCCAGGCGGTGGATGGCGTCATTGGTCACCAGCATCTCGGCGATCCGCTGGGTCAAGTTGTCGAAGTCGTCTTCGCCGAGGGCGACCAAGGCGCGGAACGGCTGCGGCGGCTCCTGGGCCCGCAGCGGCCGCAGCCGGCGGATCTGCGGCCGGACGAGCGGATACCGGAGGCCGCGGAGCAGCTGGGTGCCGCGCTCCAGTCGGTAGCGGTCCCGCGGCAGGCCGAGGAACGGGTTGAGGACGAGCTTGTTCGGGAACCGGACGGCGGCGGCGTTGTCCACGGTCATGACCAGCGGGCCGGAGGCGTCGAGCTCGCGGAGGTATTCTTCGCTCACGTTCGGGGCGGCGACGACGACGGCGGCGGCGCCGAGGCGGCGGGCCTCGCGGATGGTGGCGTCGAGGTCGTCGGCGGAGCCGACGGCGGTGGTCGTCTCGGCCCACTCGTGGCCGCCGCGGAGGATCGGGCCGGCGAGCGTCTGCGGCTCCAGGCGGCTGAAGAAGTAGGTGCCGCGGCGGCGGCGCTGCATGGCCCCGGCCAGGACCAGGCACTGGTAAAACGACTCCCAGCCGGTGGTGGCGGTGCCGTCGCAGCGGAAGAGGATGGGGGCGCGGTTCATGTTTCGGATTCCGTTCCGTGAGGGAGGGGAAACGAACCGGTGGGCGCAACGTCGGCGGCGGGGCGCCCGTCCTGGGGCACCGCGGCGAGGTCGCGGACGAGCGGGAATCAACCGACGGGTGCGAGTCGAGTCGGGGTCGGAAGGCGGGTCAGAGTCGT
>DASXAN010000335.1:0-2787 GCA_036406755.1 Gemmataceae bacterium | reverse complement strand
AGAAGACCGGCTGAAGCCGGGACTCCAACCACCCAACCGGAGTCATGCGGATGCGCTGGACGATCGCTGCCCTGTCCCTCGCCCTCGCCGGCTTGGCGGCCGCCGAGGACTGGCCCGGCTGGCGCGGCCCCCGCGGCGACGGCACCTCGACCGAAACCGGCCTGCCCGTCCGCTGGTCCGCCGCCGGCGAGAACGTCCGCTGGAAGGCGGCCGTCCCCGGCACTGGCCACTCGTCTCCGGTCGTTACCGGCGACCGCATCTTCCTCACCTCCTGCCGCGAGGAGACCAAGGGGCGGCTGCTGCTCTGCTACGACCGCCGCGACGGCAAGCCGCTCTGGGAGCGGGTCGTGCTGACGGCCCCGCTGGAGAAAAAGCACCAGTTCAACAGCTATGCCAGCGCCACTCCCGCCACCGACGGCGCCCACGTTTGGGTCAGCTTCTTCGACAAGCCGCGGGCCGTCGTCGCCTGCTACGACGTCGCCGGCAATAAGGTGTGGGAGAAGTCGCCGGGCGAGTTCCACTCCGTCCACGGCTACTGCTCGCCGCCGATCCTGCACAACGACCTCGTCATCCTCAACGAGGACCAGGACGACCCCGGGGCGTTCCTGGTCGCGCTCGACAAGGCGACCGGGGACCAGCGGTGGCGGGTCGAGCGGCCCGGCGTGCGGTCCTACTGCCCGCCGTACATCGCCGAGGCGGCCGGCCGGACGCAGATGGTCCTGAGCGGGTCCAACCACGTCACCAGCTACGATCCCGAAACCGGCAAGCAGCTCTGGCAGATCGACGGCCCGACGGAACAGTTCGTCGCCAGCTTCGTCCTGCACGACGGGCTGTTCTTCATGACCGGCGGCTTCCCCGAGCGGCACGTCCTGGCGATCCGCCCGGACGGCTCCGGCGACGTGACGCACACCCACATCGCCTGGCGGACGAGGCACGGGGCCGGTTACGTGCCGTCGCCGGTGGCCTGGGACCACCACGTGTTCCTGGTCAACGACGACGGCGTCGTGACGTGCTGGGAGGCGAAGACGGGCAAGGAGTGCTGGCAGAAGCGGCTCGGCCGGCGGCATCACGCCTCGCCGGTCGCCGCGGACGGGCACCTGTACTTCACCGACATCGAGGGGCTGACGCACGTCCTGAAGGCCGGGCCGACGTACGAGCTCGTGGCGACGAACGCGTTCGGGGAGGAGTGCTCGGCGTCGCCGGCGGTGTCCGGCGGGAACCTGTTCTATCGGACGGCGCACCACCTGTGGTGCATCGGGCAACCGTAGCGGCAAGCGGCTACGGTTGCCCCCCGAACAGCCGCGCCGCCCCGCGCGGGCTGGGCAGCACCTCCCACGACTTCAGCCGCGGTGACCTGCCGTACGGGTTGTACAGTGGGTCGCCGACCAGGCACCCCATCCAGCTGGTCAAGAGCTGTGTCCGGGCGTAGCACTCGACCACCGTGTACTCGCCGGTGACCAGGAACCCGAAGAACTCCTCCGGCTTCGGGAACCCGACCGTGTATGGCTCGGCGACCGGGCCGAGCGTCACCGCCGCGCCGTCCCGGAGCAGGTTGCCGGCCCACTCCTTGCCCGGGTTCCGCAGCGACGTCATCTCCAGGCTGGCCAGGTGCCAGGCGATCGCCCCCGGGACGAACTTGCAGCACGGCCGGTAGTTCTTCAGCGCGTACCAGCCGCAGTACAGGGCGCAGTCCGTACACGCCCCGGCCGGGAACAGCTCCTCCGTGTTCTCCAGGAACACGTCCATCTTCGCCGGCCCTTGCAACAGGTGGGCCGCCTCCCGGAACGACTCGTCGTAGCCGCCGTAGCCGGTCCCGGCCGGGTCGGCCTTGGGGTCGTACTTGATGCCGCGGGCGTCCACGTACACCTTGCCGGCCAGCCCGGTCGCCTCCGCCCGGAGGGCGTCGTCCACCAGCCGCTTGGCCATGTCCGGCGTCTGGGCGTCCAGCCGCGCGGTCATCAGGACCGGCGACCGGCGGCGGGACGCCGGGTTCTGCCAGTACAGCGGGTTGACCACCCACCGGGCCAGCGGGTAGTTGTCGATCCACAACAGCATCAGCTCGCTGTCCACGGCGGCCGTGCTCTCGTCGTGCGTCAGCAGTCGCACCCGCTCCTCCAGCCCGGACAGCTTCTGTCGCGCCTCCTTCAGTTCGGCCTCCTTCTCGGGGATGAGCGGGGCCAGCGGCGACTTCGGGTCCTTCTGCACGTCCTCCTTGAGGAAGGTGATGGAGTTGGTGAGCTTCTTGACCTCGGCGGCGGCCGCGTCCAGGTCCGGCTTGATCTTTGCCAGCGCCGCCTTGTCCGCGTCGGTCGGCTGCTTCGGGCCGACCCGCAGCGGCACCCCGTAGACGGTCAGGAGCACCCGGGCCGGCGGCCGGTGGTCCTTGAGTGCGGCCCGGGCCGGGGCGAGGATGCGGGTTTCGTACTCCGCCCGGCTGATCTCCTCGGCGTCCGGCACGTCGAGGGGGACGAGGTTGGCCGTCGGCACGCCGCGCCGCTGGCAGTAGTAGTCGGCGACGGCCTTGGAGGCGGGCAGGTTGCGGTTGTACAGGACGCACACGTCCTGCGGCCCCAGTGCCGCCGCCAGGCCGGGGGCGAACAGGCCGACGAGCACGGCCGCGGCGGCACGGGTCCAGCGCATCAGAGGGAGGGCTCCAGCGGACGGCGATAGCTGGATTGTACCGCCTGCGGCGCGGCGAAACGAGGGCGCGACTGACGGCTTGCCGTCGCCGGGCGGCAGGGTAAGACAGTGCCTTGAAACCGGAGGCCCACCCGCATGAGCACCGAG
>DASXAN010000334.1:0-4362 GCA_036406755.1 Gemmataceae bacterium | reverse complement strand
CACGACGGACCGACCGCCCCGCCGCCGGCGGCGCGCCCTGCTGTTGCTCCTGCTGGTGCTGCTGCTGCTCGGCTGGTGGCTCTGGCCCGACGGCCGGCTGGCGAAGGCCCGCGAACTCCAAAACGAGCTATTCGCCGAGGGCGCCAACCTGACCCCCGATCAACGGCGGGAGAAGTTCCAGGCGCTGCGGGACGTGACCCGGCAGATGTCGGACTCACAGCGGCGGGAGCTGGGGCGGGACATGATGAACCGGCGGCAGGCGGACCTGGAGCGGTACCGCCAGCTGTCGGCGGCGGAGAAGCGGCAGCGGCTGGACCGGGACATCAACCGCCAGGAGGAGATGCGGCGGCGGATGCAGGCCAACGCCAACGGCCCGCCGCGGACCGGCCCGGGCGGGCCGGGCGGCGGCCGGCCGACGACGCCGGAGGACCGCGAGCGGCGGCGTCAGCAGATGCTCGACCACACGACGCCGGAATACCGGGAGCTGCGGGACCAGTACCACCGCGACCTGGAGGCCCGCCGCAAGGAGCGGGGCCTGCCGCCGACGCCGCCGTTCCGCGGCCGGCCGCGGTGAGCCGACGCCGGTTACTTCACCCCCAGCAGCGCCGCCGCCTCGGCCCGGGCGGCCTCGAGCTCGTTCGCCTCGCCCGGGAGCAACCGGTCCGCCGGCCCCGGCCGCGGGGCCCGCTCGAAGCACTCCTTCGCCTTGGCGGCGTCGCCGAGCCGGTGGTAACACATGGCCAGGAACAGCTGGGTGAACGCCTCCGCCTCCTTCGGGGCGTCGGGCCCGGAGACGGCCCGCAGGGTTTCGACCGCCTTCTCGTACTTGCCCAGGCGGTAGTAGACGACGCCCAGGGTGTGCTGGAAGGTTGACTGGTTCGGCGCCAGCGCGACCGCCCGCTGGGCGAGCGGCAGCGCCTTGTCGGCGTCGCGGACGCGCTCGGGGCCGGTGACGTAGAACCACGCCAGGTTATTCGCCAGCAGGGGCTGGTTCGGGTTGACCTGGAGCGCCCGGTCGAGGAGTTGAATGGCCTCCTCCGTGGCGCCGGCGGCCTCGCGGTAGTTCGCCAGCCGGGACAGCGCCTGGGCGCAGTTGGGGCACAGGTCCAGGTGGCGGCGGGCAGCGTCGGCCGCCTTGTCGTACCGGCCCAACCGGTAGTTGGCGTCGGCCAGCGCCAGGTACACGGTCTTGGCGTCCGGGGTGGCCTTGATGGCGGCCTCCCCGGCGTCGACCATGTCCTGGTAGCGGCCCTGGCGGTACAGCACCCCCAGGCGGGCCAGCACGTCGGCGGCCTCGGAAGTCGCCGGCCGGCTGACCGGCCGCAGCGGCGCCCGGACCAGCCGCACGTCCGGCGGCGGCTGGGTGGCGGCCAGGGCGGCGGGGTGCGGCGCCGCCGCCGGCGACGGCCCGCCCCAGTCGAGGCCGACGGCGGCCAGCTCCGGCCGCACCAGGGCCAGGTTCCACAGGGTGATCAGCTCCTCCGAGGTGCTGACGGCCAGCCGCAGGCCGTCCGGGTCGAACGCCAGGTCGTGGACGTCGGTCTTTTGCGGCAGGCTGCACAGCCGCCGGCACGTCCGGCCGTCCCACAGGACGACCTGGCGGTCGCCGCCGCCGGTCGCCAGCAGCCGGCCGTCGGGGCTGAACGCGACCGCCGTGACCGGGCCGGCGTGGGCCTTCTCCGCGACGGCCGTCGGCCCCAGGTCGGGCAGGGACAGCAGCAGCAGGCCGCCGTCGCCGCCCCCGACGGCCAGGCGGTCGTCGCCCGGGGCGACCGCGGCGCGGCTCACCCGGCCCGGGACCGTCGTCCGCCGGACGGTCTCGCCCCCGGCCGGGTCGCGGACGGCGACGTGGCCGGCGGCGTCGGCCGTCACGACGCGGCCGCCGCCCAGGAAGGCGACCCCCGCGGCCGGGGCGGGGTCGTCCCACCGCCACACGACGGCCCCCGTCCGGGCGTCCCAGACGTGCGTCGTGCCGTCGGCCGACCCGGCCGCCAGCCGGTCGCCGGACGGGTCGAAGGCCAGGGCGTCGATGTTCCCTCGCGGGCCTTCCAGCCGGCGGCGGACGGCCCCGGTCTCGGGGTCCCGCAGCTCGACGGTGAAGTCCCGGCCCGAGGACGTGTTGAACGACCCCAGCCCGACGGCGAGCAGGCCGCCGCCCGGGGCGTAGGCGGCGAACCGGATCGGGTTGTTCGACGCGGCGGTCCAGCGGTGCCGGGGCAGGCCCGTCGCCAGGTCCCACAGGATGACCGTCCGGTCGCTGCCGCCCGACGCCAGCACCGGCTTGACCGGGTGGAACGACAGGCCGTAGACCATGTAGTTGTGCCCGGCCAGCCGCCGCTGCTCCTGCCGGCTGGTCAGCCGGTAGACGCACACCTGGCAGTCCGCGTTCGTCGGGCCGCTGCCGCCGGCCGCGAGCAGGCGGCCGTCCGGGCTGAACGCCACCGCCAGCGCGGCGCCGACGCCGGGGTGCAGGGCCATGAGGGGCAGGCCGGTCCGGCTCTCCCAGAGCCGCACCGTCTGGTCGTCGCTGGCGGTGGCCACCAGCTGTCCGTCCGGGCTGAAGGCGACGCTGTTGACGCGGGCGGTGTGGCCGAGCAGGGTGAGCGGCTCGCCCTGGCCGCGGGCGTCCCACAGCTTGGCGGTGTGGTCCTCGGAGGCGGACGCGAGCCGGGCCCCCGCCGGGCCGAAACAGAGCGACCGGATGACGCCGCGGTGCCGGCCCAGAGAGACGGGCGGCTTGTCCCCGTCGAGCGGGTGCAGCCGGACGGCGTTGTCGGGGCCGACCGCCGCCAACAGGTCCCCGTCCGGGCTGAGGGCCACGGGGAAATAGGCGTTCCGGCCGACCCCGGTGTCCACCTCGCGCCGCACCGATCCGGAGCCGCCGTCATACACGCCGACCCGGCCGTCCGACCAGCCGACGGCCAGGACGTTCCCCGGGCGGTCGAACGCCAGGGACCGCGGCGCGGCCTGGGCGCGGACGGTCGCGGTCGGCTCCTGGGCCGGCCCCAGGGGCAACAGGCCGACCCCCCGCCTCCAGGTGGCGTAGGCGAGCCGGCGGCCGTCGGGGTGGAACCGCACGGCGGGGAGCATCTCCCCGAAGTTGTGCCGCCGCGCCAGGTTCACGCCGGGGTCCGCGACCTCCCGCACGTGGCGGCCCTCGGCCACGTCCCAGACCTGCACCCGGCCGTCGTACCCGGCGGACGCCAGCTGGGCGCCGTCCGGGCTGAAGTCCAGCGACCAGACCGACGCGGCGTGCCCGGCCAGCCGCGTCGCCTCGAAGGCGTCGAACTCGCCGGCGCAGGCGACCGCCTCGCCCCGCAGGTCCGTCAGGTCCCGCTGCGGCGTGTCCAGCCCGGCGAGGGTGCGGAGCTTTTGCAGGGCCTGGTACCGCCAGCCCGACTCGTGGGCCAGCCGCAACGCCCGCGTCTCGCTCAGCAGCGCGCGGTACGTCTCCGCCACGGCGGCGTCCCGGAGTTTGACCGCCTCGCCGCGGGCGGCCTCCGTCTCGTGCAGGGCCGCCACCTTCGCCGTGTACTCCTGGTCCTTCTCGGTCAGGGCACGCCTGATGTCCGCGTTGACCCGGCTGATGCGGGCGTTCGACCAGCCGCCCAGGACGATCAGGCCCACCAGCGTCAGCTGGATCGCGGCGATCAGTCCGGCCACGACCGGGTTCCGCCGGCACCACCGCCACGCCCGCTCCCGCCCGGTCAACCGGCGGGCCAGGATCGGCTCGTCGTCCAAAAATCGCTGCAGGTCGGCGGCCAGGTCGGCCGCCGTCTGGTAGCGGTGGGCCGGGGACTTTTCGATGGCCTTGTCGATGATCGTCTCGAGGTCGCGCGGCACGTCCGGCCGCAGCTTCCGCAGCGGCGGCGGGTCGTCCTCCGTCACCTGGCGGATCAGCCCGAGCCGGTCCTTCTCGGTGAACGCCGGCCGCAGGGCCGCCAGCTCGTACAGCGTCAGGCCGAGGCTGTACACGTCCCCGCGGGCGTCGGCCCGGCCATCGAACGCCTCCGGCGGCATGTACCGCAGCGTGCCGAGGATGTCCCCGGTGTGCGTCAGGTTCTGCTGGTCGTCGGCCTTGGCCAGCCCGAAGTCGGTCACCCACACCGTCCCGTCCAGGTCCAGCAGCAGGTTGGACGGCTTGACGTCTCGGTGGATGACCCCCTGGCGGTGGGCGTGCTCCAGGGCGTCGGCCACCTGCACGCCGACGCGGGCCACGCTCTGCCAGTAGGTGAGCTTCTTGGACTTGCGGCCGGTGCCGGACTCGCTCTGCCCCGGCAGGGTCACGGACGACAGGACGGCCGTGTCGGCCCGGCGGCCGGCGGTGCCGTGGCCGGACCCGGTGACCGGGGCCTCGGCGGC
>DASXAN010000333.1:0-8296 GCA_036406755.1 Gemmataceae bacterium | reverse complement strand
GCGGTCGCGGAACCTGGCCCATCACCCAACCCGCCCGCCGCATGGCCACCCCGATCAAGCGCTGGTCGTCCGCCGTCGCCGCTGCCATCCCGCCGCTGCTCGTGTGCGGCCTCCTGGCCGGCGTCGCCTACTGGGGGCATTCGACGGGGTGGCAGGCCCGGAAGTTCTCGGCCGCTTTCCCGACACTTGCCGAACGTTTGGGACTTTCAGCCGCCGCGGCTGTAGAGGCGCCGGACGATGACAAGCGCGCGGAGGGGCCGATCACCGAGAGGGTCGAAGGGCCGGCGGACTGGTGCGATAGGCACGGCGTCGCCGACTCGCTCTGCAGCGTCTGCCACCCTGAGCTAGCCACCCGGCGGAGCGCCACGCCGCCGCCCGAGGCCGACGTCGCCATCCGGCCGTCCCACGACCCGAAGCAGTGCCGCACCCACTTGGAGGTGATCCGCTTCCCGTCCGCCGAGGCGGTCCAGCTGGCCGGCATTCAGACCGCGGCCGCGGAAGTGCGACCGGTAGACGAGACGGTGACGGCCTACGGCGTGGTCGAGTACGACGAGTTCCGGACGGCTAAGCTCGGGCCGCGGGCGGCCGGCGCCATCTGGCAGACCTACAAGCGGCTGGGCGACCGCGTCGCCGCCGGCGACGTGTTGGCCCTGATCGACTCCGCCGACGTCGGCCGGGCGAAGGCCGAGTTCCTCCAGGCAGCCGTCCAGCTCGACGCCCGCACCCGCGCCCGGGCGGCCCTCCACCCCGGCAGCGTAGCGGAGCGCATCATCCAAGAGGCGGACGCCGCCGTCCGCGAGGCCGCCGCCCGGCTGTACACGGCCCAGCAAGCCCTGTTGACACTCGGCCTGCCGCTCCGCGGCGACGAAGCCGCCTTACCCGACGATAAGCTCCGCGACCGACTCCAGTTCCTGGGCATCCCGAACGACGTCGCCAAGGCGCTGCCAGCGGCCACGACGACCGCCAACCTGCTGCCAGTGGTCGCCCCGTTCGCCGGCACCGTGATCGAGCGGAAGGCCGTCCGCGGCGAAATGGTCGCGGCCCACCAGCCGCTACTCACCGTCTCCGATCTGTCGAGCGTCCATGTTCTGCTCGACCTCCGGCCGGAGGACACCCCGCGACTGAAGGTCGGGCAGCGGGTCGACTTTCGCGCCGACGGCGACGGCGGCCCGCCAGCCGTCGGCGAGCTGCATTGGATCAGCCCCGCCTTGGACGAGAAGACGCGGCTGGTGCACGCCCACGCGGAGGTCCCGAACCTCGACGGCCGGCTGCGGGCCAACGCCTTCGGCTCCGGTACCGTCTTCGTCCGCCGCCATGACGCCGCCCTGCTCATCCCCGCCGACGCGGTGCAGTGGGAGGGGTGCAGTTACGCGGTGTTTGTCCGGGAGTCGCCGACCGCGTTCCGGCCAAGGAAGGTTCGGCTCGGGGTGCGGCAGGACCGGGCCGTGGAAATCCTCGTCGGGTTGAAGCCCGGGGAGACGGTCGTAACGGCAGGCAGTCACGTGCTCAAGTCGCACCTGTTCCGCGATCGGCTCGGCGCGGCGGAAGACTGACCCATGCTCGACGCCGTCATCCGCTGGTCGCTCCGCCACCGGGTCATCGTGCTCCTCGCCACGGCCGCGCTGGTGACGGTCGGCGTCATGGCCCTGCGCGCCCTGCCGATCGACGCCTTCCCAGACACCACCCCGGCCCAGGTTCAGGTCAATACCGTCGCCCCCGCGCTGACTCCCGAGGAGGTCGAGCGGCAGCTCACCACGCCGGTCGAGCAAGCTCTGGCCGGGCTGCCGGGGCTGGGGCAGCTGCGGTCGATCTCCAAGTTCGGCCTGTCGCAGGTCGTGGCCAACTTCCGCGACGGGACCGGCGTCTACTTCGCCCGCCAACTGGTGGCCGAGCGGCTGAATACGGTGGAACTGCCGCCCGGCGTCGGCCGGCCGAAGATGGGGCCGGTGACGACCGGCCTCGGCGAGGTGTTCCACTACGCCGTGACCGGCCGCGGCAAGCCACTCGACGAGCTGCGGGCGACACAGGATTGGATTATCAAGCCGGCGTTGCGGACCGTCCCCGGCATCGCCGAAATCAATTCCTGGGGCGGGCTGGAGCGGCAGTACCAGGTCCGCATTGACCCCGGCCGGCTGCTCAAGCACGGCATCACGTTCCAGCAGGTCATCGACGCCCTGCAGGCGAACAACTTGTCGGTCGGCGGCGGCGACCTGGCCCAGGCCGGCGAGGTGTACCTGGTCCACGGCGTCGCCCTGACCCGCACGCTGGACGACTTGCGGGGCGTCGTCGTCACGGCCCAGGGCGGGTCGCCGGTCAAGGTCGGGGACGTGGCCGACGTGCAGCTCGGCCACGAAATTCGCCGCGGCGCCGTGACGGCCGACGGCCGGGGCGAGGTCGTGCTCGGCCTGGGCTTCATGCTCATGGGCGAGAATAGCCACGATATTACGCACCGTTTGCGGGAGAAGCTGGCCGAGGTGAGGCCGACACTGCCGCCCGGCGTCGAGGTCGAGATCCTCTACGACCGGACCGAACTCGTGGACCACGTCATCGACACCGTCCGGTCGAATCTGTTCGAAGGCGGGTTGCTGGTCGTCGCCGTGCTGTTCCTGTTCCTGGGCAATCTGCGGGCCGGGCTGATCGTCGCGCTGGCCATCCCGCTGTCGCTGCTGACGGCATTCTCCGGGATGCTGCGATTCGGCATCGCGGGCAGCCTGCTCAGCCTTGGGGCGATCGACTTCGGGCTGGTCGTGGACAGTTCCGTGGTGCTCGTCGAAAACGTCGTCCGCCATCTGGCGCACGGGGACGCGGTCGGCGGGAACAAGCGGGACGTGATCGCCGACGCCGCGGTCGAGGTCCGCAAGCCGACGCTGTTCGGCGAACTGATCATCATCATCGTCTACCTGCCGATCCTGACGCTCGAAGGGGTCGAGGGCAAGCTGTTCCGGCCGATGGCGCTGACGGTCGTGTTCGCCCTGCTCGGGTCGCTGATCTTCTCGCTCACGCTGATGCCGGTGCTGTGCAGCCTGCTACTGCCGCGGAGGATGCGGGACCGGGAGCCGTGGCTCATCCGGGCGGCGCGGTGGGTGTACCGGCCGCTGTTGCGGGCGGCCCTGGCCCAGCGGGTGGCCGTGCTCGGACTCGCAGTGGCCGTCCTGCTCGCCGGCGCTATCCTGGCGAGGGGGCTGGGGTCGGAGTTCATCCCGCGGCTGTCAGAGGGGGCCTTCGCCGGCAACGCCGTTCGGCTCGCCGGAACGGCGATCACTGAGTCGGTCCGGCTGAACACGGCGATGGAGAAGAAAGTGCTCGCCGCCTTCCCCGACGAGATTGCCCACATTTGGCACCGGATCGGCACGGCCGAGGTCGCCACGGACCCGATGGGTGTCGAGTTGACCGACATCTTCATTTCGCTCAAGCCGCGGGCGCAGTGGTCGGACAAGGTCCCGTCCAAGACCCAGGCCGAGTTACTCAAGCTCATCCAGCAAGAGCTAGAGGGCGTGCCGGGGCAGAAGCTCTCGTTCTCCCAGCCGATCGAGCAGCGGATGAACGAGATGACGACCGGCGCCCGGGCCGACGTCGCCGTGAAGGTGTACGGCGACGACTTCGACGTCCTGACGGCCAAGGGGGCCGACGTGGAGCGGGTGCTGCGATCGATCCGCGGCTGCGCGAGCGCCGGCTTCGAGCAGGTTACGGGGCAGCCGGTGCTACAGGTCAAGGTTCGGCAGGACCAACTCGCCCGCTACGGCGTACCGGCCAAACAGGTTCTCGACCTCGTCGAAGCGCTCGGCAACCGGGTCATCGGGGAGGTGGTCGAGGGACAGTTGCGGTTCCCTCTGGTGGTTCGACTGCCGGAGCGACTGCGGCGCGACCCCGGGGCGATCGGCCGAGCCGTGCTCGCGGCCCCCAACGGCGAACAGGTGCCGCTCGACCGGCTGGCCGACATTACGGTGGTGGAGGGGGCGTCGGAGATCAAGCGGGAGTGGGGCCAGCGGTGCGTCACCGTCCAGTGCAGCGTCCGCGACCGGGACGTGGGCAGTTTCGTCGCCGAGGCCCAGCGGCGCGTACGGGAACAGGTCTCGCTACCGAAGGGGCGGTACCGGCTGGAATTCGGCGGGCAGTTCGAGCACCTGATCCGCGCCCGGCAGCGGCTGCTCGTCATCGTTCCCGTCGCGCTGTTGCTGATCTTCGGCCTGCTCTACCTGACCTACGCCCGGGTCCTGGACGCCGTGCGGGTGTTCACCGGCGTGCCGTTCGCCGCCGTCGGCGGGGTGGTGGCGCTGTGGCTACGGGACATGCCGCTCTCGATCTCGGCGGCGGTGGGGTTCATCGCTCTGTCCGGCGTGTCGGTCCTCGGCGACATGGTGCTGGTGACAACGATCCGGCAGATGCTCGACGCCGGGCTACCGCTGCGGCGGGCGGTCGAGGAGGCGGCCCTGACCCGGCTGCGGCCGGTGCTGATGACGGCCCTGGTGGCCGGCCTGGGGTTCCTGCCGATGGCCCTGAGCACCGGCATGGGGGCGGAGGTGCAGCGGCCGCTGGCAACCGTCGTCATCGGCGGCGTCATCACCAGCACGGTCTTGACGCTATTCGTTCTGCCGGTCCTATACACCTTCGTCGGCGCACGGGGGGCTGCGAGGGTGGCGCGCCCCGAGTCCGCGAACGGCGTGGACGGGAACGGCCAAGCCACGCACTTCGTGGACTCGGGGCGCGCCGCCCCTTCGACTCCGGCCCCGATCAATACAGCGTCTTGACCAGCAGGTAAACATTGCCCAGCCGGCCGTTGCCGACCGGAATGACGTTGTCGCAGTGCAACTCCCGGATGGCGGCCAGGACCTTGTTGGCGTCATCCTGCGACCCGCCGACCTCGATCACGGGCCGCTGGCCCTCGCACACCGCCCACGCCTTGCCGACCTGCCGGACCGCGAGCGACTCGGCCCGCAGCGGCCTGGCGTTGGTGCCGATGGTCGAGCCCTGCGGCACCCGACCGTTGGACAGGAAGAAGCCGCAGCCGGCGTCGCCGACCCGGCACAGCTCGGTGACGCGGAACTGCTGCAGGGCGTCCACGGCGGCCCGACCCTGCCGCTCGTACGGGCCGAAGTGGCCGACCGGCGTCCGCCCGGCGTACAGTACCCAATCCCCGCCCTCGTGCCGCAGATCCAGTCGGCGGGCGTCGAACGGGACGCGGTCACCCACGTCCCCCGCCGCCGGCAGCACGAACCGGGCGTGGGCCGCCTCGGCCTCCTGCATCCGCGCCGAGACGGGCACGACGGCCTCGGGGATCGGTGTGCCGGGCCGCGGCGTCGGGTCCTTCGTCAGGTACTTCAGCACCGGGGTCGGGTGGCCGACGTACCCGAGCTGGTTGAATCCGTATTGCCGGCAGACGGCCAGCGCCTGGAGCGCCTCCGCCTGCGAGTGGCCGAAGTTGTACAGGATTACGCGGGCGTCCCGCAGCACCCACTGGCCGGACACCTGCTCGGCCCGCAGGCTCGTCGGTTCGAACGGGACGACCAGCCGGTGCCGGGCGACGGCGGACGGCGCCTGCCCGTCCGCCAGCCAGTACTCGAACACGCCGCCGACCGAGCCGCGGGCGTTCACCCGCAGGTCGCGGAATACCTGAAGCGCCTCATACGCATCCGCCTGGGCCGTGCCGAAGTCCTTCAGGAGCAGGTTGCCAGCCCAGAGCTGCCACTGGCCACCCGTCAGCTTCAGCCGCAGCGAGGCGGTGTCGAATTTCTGGGGCGGGGGCGGTGGCTGGACCGGTGCGGCCGGGGAACCGGTTACCGCGGGCGGCAGACGTCCCGGCGGATCGAACGACGACTTGATCGCGCCGCCCCGGTGCGCGTCCATCGGGGCCGGGCCGGTGATGATGGGCGACGGCGGCGGTTGTGCGACCGCGGCGGCGACACTGAGTACGGTCGTCCCGAGTGCGAGCGCGACAAGACGCATCCTGGCCCCCCGCTGGTGAAGATAGGCTGTTTGCGGTGCCTACGGAGTGCCTACCGGTCGTACCGGAGGTGCCGTGGGTCGTTGTGCTATCGGCTCTCGACGTAGGCGGAATTCAGGAAGTCATCGCGCGGCGGCTGGTCATACTCGGACAGCTGAAGCGTCTGGGTTCGATGATTGGCCGGTCAAGAAGACCAAGGCGACCAAGAACACCAAGAATACCGTGCCTAGTACGACGGTGTTCTTGACTGTCATTTCATGTAACACATGAATTGTCGGGCCAGTGCTGACTCGCTTGCCGGGATGCTGTTTGCCGACGCGGAATAAAAAACCCCCGTAAATGAGAGGTGACGCGCGAGCGCCGCCCATCATACGGAGGTAGAGACCGGAACAAGCTTCAGCGTACCGGGAGGTCATCCCGGCCCCGGATCGGGACGACGACGGCGGTTTGGGGTGCCGTCGTCGCGGGATGGACGGAACTTTCGCCCCATGCCACCCCTTCGGCAGCTCGGCCGCCACAGGCGTTTCCGCCTAAGGCCCGGTGCTTTGCGTCCCACGCTTTCGCGTGGTTTGCCCTTTCGAGGATGAAAGGCGTTTCGATCCGGGCAAGACCCTTCGGCTTGCCCCCGGTAGGACCACAAAAACTGGCCATACCGTTCGGTCCTACCAACTCTAGGCCGCTTTTGGCCGGACCGCAAGTGCCTTCGTCTATTCGCCGCCCAGGCCGAAGTCCTTCGGCAGGTGTCGCCAGGCGCTGTGGATGTGGTTGGCCGGGTTCTTGGCGCTGTCGTCCTGCACGTTCAGAAACTCGGCCACGAAGGATGGTCCCTGGAGGCGGTACGTGTGCGGCTGGCCCTGCTCCGTGCCGCCGGCGAAGGCGAAATGGACCTTGTCCAGCCCGGCCCGCTCGATGCGATCCAACTCCGCCCGGCCGACCTCGCCCGGCAGCCGGTCGATGTAGGCATGGATCAGCTTCGTCAGCGTGTGCCGCTGTTGGGCCGTCAGCTGGCTGGCAGGGACCCCCTGGGGTTCGCCGACTTTGGCAGCCTCGTGGGCGTCGATTTCCGGGAACTGCTTCCGCGGGAACTTCGCCGCCGGCTGCTGGGCCTGCTGCCGCTGGCCGTCGTCGAGGGAGCGGAACAGGTCGCGCGCCAGGTCGTCCACGTCCGGCACGGCCCGCAGCCCGTTCCGCGGCCCGGCCATCACCGTCGCCGGGTTGGCCCCGAAGAAGGCCGGCGTCGCGGCCGCCACCTTGCCGTCCTCGACCAGGTAGTTCAGGGACAGGTGGTGCCCCTCGATCCGCCAGCCCCATTTGCCGGACTTCGCCGGCGTGCCGAAGAGTGTGACGAAGTACCAGCCCGGGTCGCGGATGATCCGCCCGCCCTTCTCCAACTCGTGGAGGATCGACTCCAGGCTCATGATCGTGGTGGCCTGCTGGTAGCCGCGGTCGCTGGTGCCGGCCTGGAGCAGGGCCAGGGCGGCCTCCCGTTGCGGGGCCGTCATCTCCCCGAACCGCAGGCCCTTCCGCGTCGGCCGCTTCTCCGCGTCCTGCAGCGGGACGAAGGCCCAGTGCTGCCGCTCCGGCGAGTCGAACGGGAAGGCGGCCTTGGCCCGCTGCTCCGGCGACAGGCCGTCGAGGAACTTGCCGGCGGCGTCGGCCATCCGCGCGCCTGCCGGGTCGGCCACCTGTGCGACGGTGGCGACCGCGGCCAACAGCCCCAGCGCCGCCGGCACCAACAGGACGCGGACCAGTTTCATGGCATGCCCTCGGGTGCGGCGAGTTGCCCGGGAAGCGGGTCGCCGGGCAGTGGCCAGCATACGCGCGGGCAATCGGCGCGGCCAATCGGAATTAACTGTGGGCTCAGTCGTCGACGTGGGTGCGGCCGTTCGGGTCGTCGTGGGGCGGATCGGCCCGGTCGCCGCTGAGGAAGACGAACTGGCGGTCGCACAGGCGGATCTGGTCGCCGGCCTTCAGCGTGGTCGGGCCGGCGATCCGCTGGCCGTTGACGAACGTGCCGTTCTTGGACGCCGTGTCGAAGAGTTCGCAGCCGCGGGTGGCGTGCACGACAATGGCGCAGTGGCGGCGGGACACGCTGCCGTCGGGCACGGACACGTCGTTGTCTGGCATCCTGCCGATCGTGTTCAGCCCGACCTTGAGATTGTGCACACCGTCCTGATCAACGAGCCAGTACTTGGCCCCGATCGGGGGCTGCGGTTCGTCGCCTCGGTGGGTGCGCAGCGCCTGGGGCTCATCCACCTCCGGCCGGTCAACGGCCAGCGTCTGCTGGCCGCAGGAGCCGAGCATTTGCTCCCGCGCGCGGCGATAGTCCTCGCGCCGGGGCATGGCTTCCAGGTG
>DASXAN010000332.1:0-2566 GCA_036406755.1 Gemmataceae bacterium | reverse complement strand
CGTACTTGCGGTCGCGGTGCTTCAACTCTACGTCGTAGACGATCTTGCCGGCCTCGTTCTCCTTCGTGAGGCTGGTCACCTGGGCTCCGGGAAACCGGCCCAGGACGGCGTCTCGGACGGCCTTCGGGGCCTTGTCGAGCGTCATCTTCTCGGCCTTCTCGTCCGCGGCTCGGGCGGCCGCCAGCACGAGCACAACGGCCACGGTACTCACTGCGAACGGAGCAAGGGTCCTGCGCATCTCAAAACTCCTGGTGGGCGGGCCACACTACTCTGCCGCCCGGCTGGCCCGGCCGGGGTGGCCAACAGTCGTCGCAGAATACCACGGCGGAATAAGGAGCCCGTGAAAGCCGGATAAGCCCTTCCTTATCCCCGCCCGGGCCGACGGCCCTTCGCGGCGATAGCGGTCAATAGTCGCCGGTGATCGGCTCGCCGCCGTAGCGGGGCGCCAAGTGGGTCAGCGTGTTGATGTCGATGTTCACCCTGACCGGTTTGACGCTGCCGTCGCCGAAGGCGAACGCCCAGACATGGGCGGACGAAGGGCCATGCCGAAGGCCCGGGACCCCGGGGGACGTGGTGTGTCCGCGCGCCGATTATCGCGCCGGTCGGCCGCCGGTGCAAGCCCATTGCTACGCCGCCGGCCGCGCAAGTTTCCCGCGGCCGCGCGTCCCGGGAGACGGTCGGTCCGCAACTTCTCCCCTGACCGCTGCGACCGGTCGTTGCCCCCGGTCTTCCGCCCGGTTACGATGCCGCCTGTCGCCCGTGAGGTCACGTCATGGCTACCACCCGCTCCTCGTCCGACGGCGTCCACGCCGCCGCCCTTGCCGGCCTGTTCGTGGGCCTCCATGCCATTATCGTGGCCGAGGCCGGACTGGTCGTCCGATCGACCGATCCACCCCTGCGGCGTGCGCGGCCGACGGCCGTCGCATGGCGGCCCGTGGGCGAGCCCTCCGCCGCAGCCGCTGCTGCGGTCCCGGCCGATGACGTGGATGAGGACGAGGCATCGCCGCAGCCGTCGGAGGTTGCACTGGCCACGGTCGAATCACGGGCCCGATCCGACGCCGCTGGTCCGCCGCCGGCGGACAACGAAGACGATGAGCCGACGAACCCTATCCCGGAGGTCGGGCCGACCGGCAAGCCCGCGACTGACCTGCCCGCGCCGCGGTGGACTCCGGAACAGCTACAGGCGTCGCTGTTCCGCGTCCCCGAGGTGTCGTTGGGGCATCCGGCCGCGCTCACCGTGCCGCGAACCGGCCGGGCGACCCGCGACGTGCAGCCGCTGCTCGCCATCCTTGACGCCCGCCCGGACCTGCGGGGTCTGCCGGCCCGCCGCGGGCCGGGTCTGCAACTGACCCGGGCGGAGTCGGATGCGTTCCGCGACACGTCGGTCCTGTTGCGGAAGGGGCTCGGCGAGGCCGTCGGGCAACAGGGCCGCCAGAACCGGCGTCTGATTGTCCGGCCGGAGGTGCTCAAGGCCCGGCCGGCCGTCGTCGCTCGGGTGCTGCACCAGATGCTGCAAGTCGAGTCGGTGCCGCTGCGGAAGCTGCTCCTGGCCCAGCTGGCTGCGATGCGCGACCCGGCGGCATCCCGGGCGCTGGCCCACCGAGCCGTGTACGAGCCGGTGGCGGAGTTGCGTCACGTGGCCGTCCAGGCTCTGGCCCGCCGGCCGGCCGCCGAATACCTGCCGGCGCTGTTCGAGGCGTTCGCCAACCCGTGGGTCCCGGCCGCCGACTACGCCGCCGACGCCCTGATCGCCCTGGCCCCGGCCGACGCCGTCCCCGAGCTCATCCACCGACTCGATAGCCCGGACCCATCCGCCCCGGTGCCCGGCGACGACGGCGCGCCAGTGGTCCGGGAACTCGTTCGGGTCAACCACGCCCGCAACTGCCTGCTCTGCCACGCCCAGTCGGTCAGCTCCCGCGACAACATCCGGGTGGCGGTACCCAGCCCCGTCCGGCCCCTGCCGTCGCCGTTCTCGCTGGCCAACTACGAAGGCGGCGGCCGCGGCGGGAGCCAGACGCCGCCGGACACCGTGTTCGCCCGGCCGGACATCACCTACCTGAAGCAGGACTTCTCGTGGGTGCTGCCGGTGGTCAACCCCGGCCCGTGGCCGGCGCTGCAGCGGTTCGACTTCGTGCTCCGCACCCGCCCGGCCGTGCCGGGCGAGCTGACCCCGGGCGGCGGCGAGTTCCCGCAGCGGCAGGCGGTCGCGAGGGTGCTGCGGGTGCTGACGGGCAAGGACTTCGGCGACCGGGCCGCGGACTGGCGGGCCGGGGTAGCGGTGGCGACGCAGGACAACTAACCCGGCGGACGATCGGCTGGGCGGTCAGCGAATGCGGTAGCGCTCGACCTTCTCAGCGTCCAGCTCGACGCCCAATCCCGGTCGGTCGCCGAGGACCGCCCGGCCGCCGGTCAGCGACAGCGGCTGGGCCAGGATGTCGTCCTCGTAGTAGAGCGGCCCGATGACGTCGCACGGGTACTCGTCCGGCCTGATTCCGCGGTGGGCCAGGCCCAGGTGGGTCATCGCCGCCGAGCCGATGCCCAGCTCCAGGTTCGACCCGATCGTACA
>DASXAN010000331.1:0-3107 GCA_036406755.1 Gemmataceae bacterium | reverse complement strand
CGCAGACTCAGCCCCGGCCACCCGGACGCCGGCCCGGCAATATCGGGCCAAGTCCTTTCTATCTGTAATTTTATACACTACACTTGAATCGGCCCGGCTCCTCGGCCTGTGGAGCCGGTTGCGCCGGAGGTGCGCCGCCATGTCTCGCGATGCTCACGTCCGAACCGGCTTCGCCCGCCAACGGGACGGCCTGCCGCCAGGCGGTGTCGCCAACTGTCGCGTCTTGTCGCCCCAGGAAAAGATGTTTCGCGGCCCGGCGTCAGCGCCCGGCCTGAAATGTCCCAAAATGTCCCAAGATGTCCCGTCAGAAAAAGATGTTATTTCGAGCGGCCCGCGCCCGTCACGGCAGCACCACCGCCTCCGCCGCGTCGAACACCGCGTCGTCCACCGTCGCCGGCATCCGCTCGCCCGGCATCCACGTGTTCCACCCCAGCCGGGCCCCCAGCTCCCCCTCCCCGGCGTCCTGCAACACCAGGTCCGGCACCTCGTCGCCCCGCAGTGCCAGCTGCACCTCGAAGTCCAGCTCCATCCCCACGTACAGCCGCACCAGCTGCGACAGCAGGAACACCCCCTTCCGCGCCGCCACCGGCGCCGGGTCCGGCAGGAACTCCACGAACTCCCCGTACCGCAGCGGCCCGAGCCGGACGCGGAACTTGCTCACCACGTCCCACACCCGCTCCCCGGCCACCGCGTTCAGGCCCAGCTCGCAGTTCACCCCGGCCTCCTCGGCGGTCGGCATCCGCGACTGGCTGGCCGGCTCCAGGTACAGCCACTGGCCGGTGAACTGCACCACCCGGGCCGGCAGGCCGAAGTAGTCCCGCACCACCGCCCCCAGGCCGACGGCGTTCCGCGGCTTGTGGGCGAACAGGCCGGCGTAGTGCAACAGCGCCAGGTCGTCGATCCGGGCCAGCGGCCGGGGCGGGGCGAACGGGTCGGCCGGCGGCGCGTCCACGTGCAGCCGGTGCCGCAGGGCCGGGGTGCCGTGGCCGATCAGGGCGAACAGGCTGCGGGTGAACGCGTCCGGGTCCACCCGAGCCGCGTCGGCCCCGGGTTCGGCGGACTCGACGGCCCGGTGGGCGGCGGCGAACCGCAGGAACGGCACCGGGAACCGGTACTTCTCCCACGCCCGGAAGTACAGGGCGACCATGCGGTGGTTGAACAGGTCCAGCCAGTCCCGCAGGGCGGTCCGCTCGGTCCCCCGGCCCTCGCGGGCCATCCGCATGACCAGCTGGGTGTAGTGGGTCGGCAGGGCACCCTGCGGCCCGGTCAGGCCGAGGAAGTTGACGGTGACGGCCGGCACCGGTCGGCCGGCGGCCGGCGGCTCGACGGCGTAGACGGAGCTGGGCGGGAAGCCAAGCGCCTGGTGGGCGCGGAACCGGACGACGTCCTCGACCGGGGCCCAGGCCTGGTCGGCCGGGTCGTGGCGGAGCAGCTCCAGCAGGTGGACGACCTGGAAGAAGTCGTACTCGGGGCCGCGGGCGTACAGGGAGTCGGCGAAGGACATAGAGCCAGAGGTCAGAGGTCAGAGGTCAGAGGTCAGAGGTCAGAGGTCAGTATAGCGGAGCCGCGCCCCTGGTTTCTGACCTCTGACTTCTGACCTCTGTCCTCTGGCTCAGATGCCGCCGCCGGCGGCGAACGGGTCGTTGACCGGGTCGTCCCACTCGCTGACCACCGGCGAGTCCAGCGAGAACACCTCCATCCGCAACAACGGAGGCGAGTAGACGTGCAGCGTCACGAGATCGGCCCCGCCGGCCTGGAGGTTCGACACCTGGTGCATGTCCTCGTCGGCCGAGGCGCAGACGTGCCCGGCCGGCAGGTCGCGGGACCGGACGGCGTAGGCCATGCCGTTGGGGGCCTTGGCGAAGACGGTTTCCGTGGCCACGCCGCGGAGCACCTTGACGCCGCAGTTGGACCCGCGGTGGTTGTGGATCGGGCTCCGCTGGCCGTTCCGCCAGCACAGGACCAGGGCTTGGTACGCCGGCCCGGCGTGCAGCAGGTTGCGGACGTACCGGTCCGGGCGGAAGACGAGGTACTCGGCCAGGTCGTCGGCCGACAGGTCGGCGCGGCGGATCCAGTCGAGGATGGCCGGCAGCGGCAGCCGGCCGGTGGCCCGGTCCAGGTCGTCGAAGACGGCGTCGATGATGGTGGGCATGGCGGCGGCTCACACGGGGTCAGGCCCCATTGTCCCCCGGGGCCGGCGGGTTTTCTACCCGACGACCCGCGGTCAGGCGTACATCGTCGCCGGCTCCTGACCGGGCAGCGGCGAGTCGAAGAACGTGCAGGTCTGGGCCAGCAGGTAGCAGTCCGTGACCTGCGACTTCAGGATGGCGGTGTCCCAGGGCCGGCTGCTCGGCCCCTTGTGCCCGCGGCTCTCCAGCGTCATCCCGTTGAGGATGAGCCAGACGTGGCCGGCGTGACCCTTCTTCGGCGGCAGGAAGGCGATCCGCAGCCAACCGTCGGCGTCGGCGGCCGTGGCGTACTTGACCGTCGCGAAGTGGTTATGCCGGCACCAGTCGTTTTGGATCCAGCTCCCGTCCGGCATGATGACCTCGCCGTTCGTGGCGCGGTACATCAGGTAGCGGACGAAGCCGGAGCAGTCGATCGCCCTGATGTCCTCGGGCTCGGTTTTGAACGCGGCCTTCGAGCCGAAGCCGTACGAGATGTGCCCGTCCATCAGCCGCTCGCACAGGTCGTGGAGCACGGCGGTGTCGATCCAGATCGATTGCATGGCGGGGGCTCCTTTCGTGACCGGAATAACCTGCCCGCCCGATGCCCGGGCGGGGGCACCCGTCCATTATCCTGTCGCCGGGCCGGTGGTGGTGAGAATTCCGGGAAAAGTCACCTGCCCTCACACCACCGGCTGCTCGCCGGCCCGCGGCGGCCACCGCTTCACGTCCGCCCCCGTCTGCCGCGTCCGGTACACGAGCTTCGTGAACGAATTCACCGACGCGTACAGCGCCACGAACCGCTCCAGGATGCTGGCGAACAGGTACGCCCCGATGCCGACGTACTTGTCCTCGTCGAGCTCGACCGTCACCTCGACGCCCCGGGCGTACCCGCCGCCCGTATCCCCGCCGACGAACTCCACCACACGCCGGCCGCGGACC
>DASXAN010000330.1:0-3683 GCA_036406755.1 Gemmataceae bacterium | reverse complement strand
GACGGGTGGCCGGGGCTGAGGGACGAAGCCCCGGCGGCGCTGTCATCGGACCGGGGCTTCGAAGACTCAGCCCCGGCCACCCCGCCGTCCGCGCCGGGCCGGCCCTGCTCCAGAATGGCGTCCGGCTCCGTCGGGCCGTCGTACTCGATGGCGACCAGTCGCTCGGCCCGCGGCGGTCGCGACGGGAACAACTCCCACCCCGCCCGCCGCACGGATTCGGGGCCGACGACCACGGCGACGGCCAGCGGCCGGGCCGGGTCGAAGGCCAGCGCCCCCGCGGGCAGGATCACGAGGCCGCGGGCGCGGGTCAGGTCGGCGACCTCGGCCGGGTGGAGGGCGGGGACGAGGTCGGCGTCGGCCGGCAGGTACAGGTTGCCGGCCAGCCGCCGCAGCGGCACGGCTCGCGGCAGGCCGGCCGGCGGCGGATCGTCCGTCACGACCAGGAACCCGCCGGCCAAGGCGTACACCTCCGGCCACGCCCCGAGCCGGCCGCACAGCCCGGCCAGATGCTGCGGGTCGGCGGACGCCAGCCACAGGGCGGCGGCCTGGGCGGGGGTGGGCCGGCGGCGGAGGCGGAACGGCACGAGCACGGCTCACCTCCCCGCGGCCAGTTGGAGTGCCCGGCCAACCTTCTCCGCCGCCCCCGGTGTCTCCGCCCCGCCGAGCAGGGCCGGCGCCCCCCAGCGGGTGCCGTCGGGCAGGACGATCGCCGCCAAGCCGCGGCGGACAAGGAGGTGAGCGGCGAGGTCGCCGTCGCGGTCCAGCAACAGAACCTGCCCCCAGCGGTCCACGACAGCCGTCCACGGGGACCGAGCGGCCGCGATGAAGAAGCGCTGCGGGTCATAGCCGCAGGCGGCAGGCACGGCCGTCGCCGGAGTGGCGGTCGCCGCCCCGAGAGACTCCTGACGACGTGTGCAGCCATGGTGCATGACGGCCGTGTCGAGCGTGAACGTGTGGACGATCTTGCCGACCCCGACCTTGAGCCAGGACCGCTCCAGTTGCACGCTCAGGCCAGGGTGCCCCCGCGCCGGACCGAGAGAGGCGATTGGCTCGGGGGGGACCGTGTCGTCGATCAGAACGGTATGTTCTTGCGGTTGCCTGGCCAGACGGCGACCGTCGGGCGAAAGCTGAAACAGGAGGCTCCGAAACCCCTGATCGTATTCGGCGAGCACGCACCATTCCGGACCGCGAAACAGGACCAACCTGGACCGGTTCGGCTGGCCCTCCGGTGTGACGCAAAAGGCCAGGACTTTGCCCGCGAGCTGAGCGCGGTCGGTGACCGACTTGATTGTGTCCCTCAAGACCGGCAACCCGTCGGACACGGGTGTGAATTTGCCCCACGGTGGATCAACGCCGCCCAGGGCGAGGCTATCGTCTTGCCGATCCAACCAGGGGCCGTGATCTGGCGCCTGCCCGCACCACGGCCCAAGGATGACGACCCAGGGCGGGGGCAGATCTAGCATTCTGGCTCTTTCCCACGCCTCCCGCACCCGTTCGACGCCCTCCCGGCCGGACCGGTCCGGCCGGAATTGGCCGCCGGTGCTCAGGTCAAGCACCTGGCCGCCCGGACCGGCCCGCAAAACGACGGCGTTCAGGTCCGGGAACGCGTACCACTGCCCCGCCCGATCGGCCGCCACGCCGAGCCCGTGAACGATGACGTGGCGGCGGACCAGGTCATAGTGTGCGACGACATTCCACGCGTCCGGCGCGGTCTGACCCGGCGGTTTGGAAGAGTCGAAATTGAAGGTGCCCAACGGGGGCCGCAGCACCACCCGGCCGCAGGCGACGAACCCGCCGTCCACGCCGAGGATCGCTTCCACCGCGGTGAGCGGCATGCCGTTGAACATCGCCCGTGGCAGCACCGCCGGGGCCGACCCGTCCAGTTTCGCCAGGTGCAGCAGGCCGTTCGGGCCGAGCACCAGCAGGTGCTCACCGACCGCGTCGAACGCCAGCCCCTGCGGCACGCCGAGCAGCCCCGGCCGGAACGGGTAGCTGATCGGCTCGACGCCGCCGGTCCACGGCTGCCAGACCTCCACCGCCAGGGGCGGAGCGGCCGGCCTCGCCGACGGCCGGTCGGCCGGCCGGTCGGTCAGATCGACGCGGAACGACCGCACCCGCACCACGCCGCCGGACCGCCATTCGCCCAGCTCCGCCCGGCCGTCCTCGTCCACGGCCAGGGCGAACAGCCGGTCGGCCGGGCGGCGGCCGGCGGCGGCGGCTCGCACGGCCGGCTCGGCCAAGCTCCGCGGGTGCGTCAGCAGGACCACGTCCCGCGGCCGCTCCTTCACCTCCGCCCGCAGCGCCGCACCCAGCCCGGCCGCCGGGTGCGGCGTCAGGTCGCTGGCTTCGAGCAGGTCGGCGAGTGCGTCGGGGGCGAGGTCGGCCGGGTCGAACGGCGGGCGGTCGGCGGACGTGACGGCCAGCCGCAGCGGCCCGGCCTTTGTCCGGTCCTTGCCGATCAGGGCGACGACGGCCGCCGCCAGCGCCACCCGGACCCCGCCCCACGTCCGTACCCCCTGGTCGAAGACGACGACCCGCTCCGGCCGGTCGCCGCGGTGCGGCTCCTCCCGGCGGAAGTAGAGCAGCTCGTGCTCGGCGAACCGGCGGACGAAGTCGAGCGGGTCCAGGGCGAATTGGCTGGGCAGCAGTCGCTCCGGGTCACCGCGGGTGACGACGCCGGCGTACCCGCCCTGGGGCACGGCGTCCGGCCGGCGGCGTCGGGGTGGCAGGGCCAGGGCGGCGTCCAGCGTCGGGGCCAGGGCGACGGCCCCGGCCAGCCGCGGCCGGCGGCGGAGGACGGCGGTCAGCGGCTCGACCCGTTGCGGCGGTTCCTTCACCACAGCCGCTAGCTTTTGGCCGGCCCGGCCCGCCGGCGGGCCGCCGTGGCGGATCCAGTGGGCCAGCGTCGGTACGTCGTAGTCGGCGACAGCTGCGGCCAACCGCCGCTCGAACTCGTCCGGGCCGAGTGGCGGCTTCTCGGCTCGCCGCGGGTCGGACGGCTCCGGGAACAGGACGCGGCGCTTCAGGTCGAGCTGGACGGCGGCCGGCTTCGGCGGGGCGGCGACGTGCGGCAGGTTGCGGCACAGGTGGGCGAACAGGACGCCGAGGTTGCGGCTGGTGCCGGGGCCGGCCGCCGCCAGGAACGCCGCGTGCAGCCGGGCCAGGGGGCCGTCCGGGTCACGGGGCCCGCCGCGGGTGGTGAGCTTGAGCAGGTGCAGGACGTGGGCGAAGTTGGCCGGGTGCGCCGCGAAGACGCCTTCGAGCAGGACGGCGAGGTGCTCGACGACGGCGAGCGTGTGGCCGCCGGCAGACTCGACGGCGTCGCACCCGGCGGACCAGCGGAGGCCGCCGAGGGCGTCGGCGTAGGACGGCGAGAGCGTCAGGTAGTCGTCGGCGTCCACTGGTCATCCGCTCCGCGAAAAAACATCTTTTCCTGATGGGACAAAATGGGACATTTTGGGACATCCCAGCGGCTGCCGGGCTGTGTGACCCGGCCGCCGGACACACCCGCAATTATAGTGTACAAAGGTACATATAGCAACTGAAAACCCACATTCCGCGGTTGGGCACGTTCGCACCGGCGCAGGGACACTCGCTCATGGTCGCAGCGCCAGCCGCACACCCGGCCGCGTCAGCGGCCGCAGCGCCGCCTCCGGCACCGCTTCCGTCCCGGCCGCGTCCAG
>DASXAN010000329.1:0-2472 GCA_036406755.1 Gemmataceae bacterium | reverse complement strand
GAGGCACCCATGTCCGATCCGACCGTCCAGACGCCGGCCGAGAAGGTGGCGACGTTCCCGACGACGCCAGGCGTCTACCTGATGAAGGACGCCCAGGGCGTCGTCATCTACGTCGGCAAGGCGAAGAACCTCCGCAACCGGGCCGGCACCTACTTCACCAAGGCCGCGGCCGAAGAGCACCGCACGGCCGAGCTGGTCAAGCACATTGCCGACATCGACTTCGTGCCGGCCGAGACGGAGGTGGATGCCCTCCTGATGGAGGCCCGGCTGGTCAAGGACATCCAGCCGCGGTTCAATAGTGATCTGAAGGACGACAAGTCGTTCCCGTACCTGCAAATCCGCACCCGCGAGGACTTCCCGCGGGTCGAGTTCACCCGCAAGCCGCGGCGGCGCGGGGTCAAGCTCTATGGCCCGTTCACCAGCGCCCGCAGCCTGCGGACGGCGATTCAGGTCTTGCAGCGCGTCTTCCAGTTCCGCACTTGCCAACTCGACATCGCCGCGGCCGACGAGCGGTGGCGGTGGTTCCGGCCGTGCATCCTGCACAACATCCGCCAGTGCACGGCCCCGTGCAACTTCCGCGTGACCAAGGAGGACTACCGCAAACAAATCCGCGGCCTGCGGCTGGTGCTCGAAGGCAAGAAGGAGAAGCTCCTGGCCGAGATGGAAGAGCAGATGAAGGCGGCCGCGGCGGCGAAGCAGTACGAGAAGGCGGCCCGGCTGCGGGACGAGATCGCGGCGCTGCGAAAGCTGGAGATGCGCGGCGACGTGGACAAGGACGTGCAGCCACACGTTTTCCAGATCGACCCGAAGAAGGGGTTGCGGGGGTTGCAGAAGACCCTCGGCCTGCGGGCGACGCCGCGGACGATCGAGGGCATGGACATCGCCCACCTCGGCGGCCAGGACACGGTCGCGTCGCTGGTGACGTTCATCGACGGCCTGCCGTTCAAGCCCGGCTACCGGCGGTACAAGATCAAGTCGGTCGAGGGGGCGGACGACTTCGCGTCGATGCGGGAGGTCGTGTCCCGGCGGTTCCGGCGGTTGTCCGACGAGGACGGCGTCTTCCCCGATATCTTGCTCATCGACGGCGGCAAGGGGCAGCTGAACGCGGCCGTGCAGGCGTTCCGGATGCTGGGCGTCGAGCCGCCGGCCGTGATTTCACTGGCGAAGCGGGAGGAGGAAATCTACCGCCCCGGCGGGATGGAGCCGATCCGGCTGAGCCGGCACGCCGCGGCGCTGCGGCTGCTGCAGTACGTCCGCGACGAGGCCCACCGCTTCGCCCAGCACTACCACCACCTGTTGCGGCGAAAGAAACTACAAGGAGAATGAACCACAGATGCACACAGATGGACACAGATAAGACAAGCAAGTCCTAGTCATCTGTGTATATCTGTGTGCATCTGTGGTTCATTCTCTTGGAGGCCGAATGCGAATCCTGTTGACGAACGACGACGGCATCTACGCCCCCGGCTTGCGGGCGCTGCGGACGGAGTTGCAGAAGCTCGGGCCGGTGACGGTCGTCGCGCCGGCGACGGAGCAGAGTGCGACCGGCCACTCGATCACCTTGCTCGTCCCGCTCATGGTGCAGGAGGTCCGCGACGACAGCGACGAGTTCCTCGGCTGGGCCGTCGAGGGCAAGCCGGCCGACTGCGTCAAGCTCGCGCTGCAGGAACTCTTGCCGGAACCGCCGGATTTGGTCGTCAGCGGCTTGAACGCCGGCTCGAACGCCGGCATCAATGTCTTGTACTCCGGCACCGTCGCCGCGGCGGCGGAGGCCGCGTTTAACCGCCAGGTCGCCGTCGCCGTGTCGCTGGAGTACACGAAGCCGGGGCCGCTGCCCTTCGCCGAGGCGGCCGTGCTGGGGCGGCGAGTCATCGAGCAAATCCTCGCCGGCCGGCCGGCCGCCGGGTCGCTGTTCAACGTCAACATCCCGGACCTGGACCGCGGCCCCGTCCGGGGCGTGCGGGTGGCGCCGCAGAACGTCATGCCGTACGCCGAGCAGTTCGACCGGCGGACCGACCCCCGCGGCCGGGTGTACTTCTGGAACATGCCGGGGACGATGATCCCGGAGCCGCACCCGGACACGGACGAGTCCGCCCTGGCCGACGGGTTCATCACCGTCACCCCGCTCCAGTTCAACCTCACCCACCACGACCAGTTGGCGGCCCTGCGGCGGTGGGACTGGCCGCTTTGAGTCCGACGCGATACTCCGGCCGCGGGTTGATCCGGGCCGGGTCCGGCAGACGGTCGCCCGGCACCGAGTAGACCACGACCTGCGCCTGCTCCGCCGGCCGGTTTTCTGGCCAGTGGTACACCAACTCGCCGAGCGTCGCTTTCGCCTTGGCGTCCGGGATGTGCGGAAGCCGGGAGTGCTGGTTGTCGCTCGTCTCCAGCACGACGAACAACCGTTCCGGTCGGTCCGTCGTCACCCGCCATTCGAGCCGACCCGCGTAGAACTCGGCCCAGCAGAACGGG
>DASXAN010000328.1:0-1507 GCA_036406755.1 Gemmataceae bacterium | reverse complement strand
TATGACCTCTGGATCAAGAAAGCCGGGTCTGAGAGCGACATGCGCCGCAGCCGGGCCCAGTACGACAAGTCCGTGGCCGACAAGGAGGACGCCAAGGGCCAGCTGCTGAAGGCCGAGCAGGACAAGAACAAGGCAAATGTCGTCCTGGAGGAGCACGAAGTCCGCACGACCATTGATGGCGTCGTCAAGCGACTCTATCGGCGGAAGGGCGAGTCCGTCAAGGAACTCGACCCGATCGCCGAAATCCAGAACACCAGCCACCTTCGCGTCGAAGGGCTGCTAGAGGCGCAGAACCGGCCGCGGCTGGCCCGCGGCAAGGGGACCGACCAGCCCCTGAAGGTCGTCATCGAGCCGGCGCCGCAGACCCGCTGGTTGCAGGAGTTCCGGCACTTCCAGCCGGTCCTCAGCGTGGCCGTCAGCAAGGACGCCAAGCGGCCGCTGATCGTCTCCGCCAGCGAGGACCGGACCGCCCGCGTCTGGGACCGGCAGCTCGGCCAGAAGGCCCTGCTGCCGCACCCGGTCGCCGTCCGGGCCGTCGCCTGCACGCCCCCCGGCAGCGACGCCAACCTGGCCCTGACCGGGGCCGACGACGGCGTCGCCCGGCTGTGGGACCTGGACGCCGCGGAGCCGGGCAAATCCGTCCGCGAACTCAAGAGCCGCCACCAGGGCCGGATCGTCTCCGTCGCCTTCGCGCCGGACGGCAAGACCTGCGTCACCGCCGACGAGCGGGAAATCTACCTGTGGGACGTGGCCAGCGGCGATCTGAAGTACCGCTTCCCGAGCCAGCACCGCGGGCAGATCACCAGCGTCCAGTACACGCCGCAGGCGAAACTTGTCAGCGCCGCCCGCGACCACTCGATCTGCGTGTGGAGGCTGGGCGAGAAGGGCGCGACGCCCGACAAGACCATCGACTACCGGTCCGGCGACGTGCCGGTGCTCGGCGTCAGCCCGGACGGGCAGAGCGTGCTGTTCGACCAGGAGCGGGCGCTGCACGTGCTGAGCATCGCCGACGCGACCTGGCAGCGGTCCGAGGGGGTGCTGGAGGTCCCGTCCGAGGCCAGCCACTTCGCCGGGTTCGCCCTGTTCTCGCCGGACGGGCGGATGGTGCTGGCGGGCGGCACGGCCGACAACCCGCTCCAGCTGTGGAAGGCCCCGGCCGACGGCGTCCGCGGCCACCTGATCCGCCGGCTGGCCCTCGGCCCGGCGTCGGCGGCCACCTGCGGGGCGTTCGCCCCGGACGGGTCGTTCGCCGTCACCGGCACCCAGGACAACAAGGTCGTCGTCTGGGGCCTGCCGACCGAGGCCGACACGAAGCGCGAGATCACCGGCGAACTGACCTTCACCGACATCTCGATCGACACCGAGGGGAAGGCCCGGGTGTGGGCCGACCTGACCAACCCCGGCGACGTCAACCTGACGCCGGGCGACACCGTGACGCTCGTGATCCTGCCGCCGCCGGAGGCGCGGTAACCAGGACTTTCATCCACGCCCACCCGCGGCGGCGGGT
>DASXAN010000327.1:0-7083 GCA_036406755.1 Gemmataceae bacterium | reverse complement strand
TCTCGGAGAAGACCGCCTGAAGGCGGGACTCCAACACCGACCCTCGCCAACATCAGTCCAGATACACGAACTCGTTCAGGTTGAACAACGCCCGGCACAACTCACTCAGCGGCGACTCCCGCAGGAACGCCGCCGCCCGGTCCCGCTCGGTTGGCGTCGGCGGCCGGCCCAGCGTCAGCCGGTACGCCCGCTCGATCCGCCCGTCCTCCGTGACTGCCTCCCGCGTCAGTCGCTCGGCCAGCGCCTGGGCCGCTTCTGTTGCCTCCGCGGCGTTCAGGAGCGCCAGCGCCTGCGGGGCGGTTGTGCTCCGCTCCCGACGGGGGCAGCTCAGGTTGCTGTCGGGCAGGTCGAACGCCTCCAGGAAGGGGTCGCGCACGTTCCGCCGGGCGAACAGGTAGACGCTCCTTCGAAATCCCAAATCCCAAGCACCAAACCCCAACTTCCCGGTTGCCGATTTGGGATTTGGGGCTTGGTGCTTGGGATTTGTGACACCGGGGCCGCCCATCGCCGGGTTCAGCCGGCCGCTCACTGCCAGCAGCGCGTCCCGGACCGCCTCGCCCTCCAGCCGCCGTCGTGTCATCCGCGACAACAGCCGGTTGTCCGGGTCGGCCGCGGCCGCCGCTGCGGACACGTCGGCGGATTGTTGATAGGTTTCGGACAGCAGCATCAGCCGGTGAATCGGCTTGAGCCGCCAGCCGTCGGAGACGAGTTCGGCCGCCAGCCAGTCGAGCAACTCCGGGTGCGTCGGTCGCTCGCCGCGCTGGCCGAAGTCGCTCGGCGTCGCCACCAGGCCGCGGCCGAAGTGGCGCTGCCAGAGCCGATTCACGATCACCCGGGCCGTCAGCGGGTTGTCGGGGCTGGCCACCCAGCGGGCCAGGACCAGCCGCCGGTGCGTGCCGACAGGTACGGACTGGCCCAGGATTGCGGGAGTGCCCGGCTCGACCTCGCCCGCCCGGTTGGCCAGCTCGCCGCGCTCCAGCAAGTACGTCTTCGGCGGCGGGCCGGGGCGGTCGGCCAGGCCCAGCGCCACCGGCAGCGGAGCCGGCTTGTGGTCGTCGAACGCCGCCAGACGCCGCTTCAGGTCTTGCAGCCGGGCGCGGTCCGCGGCCGACAGCGCCTTGGCGATCTCCGCCGCCGACACCGCCACCTTCCGCTCCGTCTCAGCGACGAGTTCCTGCTGGCCCCCGGTTCGCTGCGGCTCTGGCGTGCGGTGGGCGGCCCGGGCCTCCGGCGAGAGCTTGGCCAGCTTCGCGTCGAACAGCCGCTCCCGCGCCGGCCCCTCCAGTGTGGCGATCTGGTCCCGCAGCTTGTGTGTCAGCGCGTCGTAGTCCCGCATTCTGGCGTCGTGGGCGGCCCGCTCGGCGGCGCTGGCAATGTCCAGGTCGCGGCGGAACGCGGCCGGGGCGAAGTACGCCAGCAGCCGGTAGTAGTCGGCCTGGGAGATCGGCTCGAATTTGTGGTCGTGGCAGCGGGCGCAGCCGACCGTCAGCCCGAGGAACGCCAGCCCGGCCGTGTCGGTCATGTCGGCCAGCGTGTTCAGCCGCCGCTGGGCCTGGTCGCTGGAGTCGGTCATGTCCGGGCCGAGCAGGTTGAACCCGGTGGCGATCTCCGCGTCCCGGTCGCCGGGGAACGCCTCGTCGCCGGCCAGCTGCTCGGTCACGAACCGGTCGTACGGCTTATCCGCGTTCAGACTGCGGAAAACGTAGTCCCGATACCGCCAGGCGTCCGGCCGCGGCTCGTCGAACTCGTACCCGTTGGAGTCGGCGTAGCGGGCCAGGTCGAGCCAGTGCCGGCCCCACCGCTCGCCGTAGTGCGGCGACGCGAGCAGCCGGTCCACCACCTTCTCCCAGGCGTCCGCGGCCGAGTCGGACACAAAAGCGTCAATCTCCTCCGGCGTCGGCGGCAGGCCGGTCAGGTCGTAGGTGGCGCGGCGGATGAGCGTGGCCCGGTCGGCCGCGGGGTACCCGCGGAGCGGGTCGCCGGGCGACAGGCCGGCCGCGGCGAGGCGGGCGCGGACGAAGGCGTCGATCGGGTTGCGGGCGGTGGGACCGCACTCCGGGACGACCGGACGGACGACCGGGTGCCAGGCCCAGTGGTCGGCCGGCGGCTCGGCGGGGGCGACTGCGGCCGCAGCCAGGACGGCGGCGAGCGTCAGCCGGCGGGTGCGGTGTGGGGTCATCGGTCGTCCGGGGCGGGTCGGCGGGTCACTTCCAGTTTGCGGGCCGCGGCCGGCGGAGTCAACGGAAACTCCCTGCCGCGGCCGACGCGGTCGTAACGGGCCGGGGCCGCCTGCGCTCGGAGAAGGTAGCGGTCGCCCTGCCCCGGTTGGGCCGGTGCGCCCGACCCGGGAGGCGATGACCATGCACACCCTCACACCAGGCCGGCTCAGCCCGGCCCCGGACGTGACGACCGGCCAGCGGGCGCGGAAGCTGATCGACACGTTCATTGAGGAGTTCACCACCGACACCGACCGCATCGAGTGGTCGGCCGGGAACGCCCGGGCCCGGAGCAATCTCGTCAACGACCCCGCCGACCGGTCGATCCGGATCGACCTCCAGCCCCCGCCGCCGGGCTTGGCCAACCTCCAGCTCCAGGCCGGGCCGAAGAGCCTGGCGTGCGTCCTTCTGGAGTGCGACCGATCCTACTTGGCGAGCGAGGTCCGGGACGCGTTCGTTGACAGCCTGAACACGCAGCAGAACGCCCGCATGGTCTGGCGGTACGTGGCCAACCGCCTGGAGATGCAAGTCCTGAACAGTCTCGACGCCTGGGAGCCGCGCGCGTTCGCGCAGATCATCAACCAGATGACGGAGCGGGGGATGCTGCCGTGGGCGGGCGTGCTGCCCAACCTGCCGTACCTGACGGACGCCATCCGCCGGGCGCTGACGGCACTGGAGGCGAACGCCCTGGTCCAGCGCCGCGCCGGCGAAACGTGGGTGCTGTCGCCGGCCGGGGTCGTGTACACGGGCTGACGAGCGGCGGTCGGACCCCCGCCCTAGTAGATTTCCACCCACTCCTGGTAGTGCTCCGAGGAGTAGTACTTGGCCGCGACGTCGATCCGGCCCTCCGGGACGACGAGCACGAGCAGGTCATAGAACCCCGGACCGCGCGGGGCACCCGGCCAGACGCCGGGTTGGGCCACGAACAGCGGGATGCTCCGGGTGAACGAGCGGTTGGCGATCTGGCGGTAGTGCGGGTACAGGTGTTGTTCGGCCTGCGGGTTCGCGGGCGGGGGCGGGGGCAACCCGGGCGGGGCCGGCACCTCGATCGTGCCGCCCATCTCGTTGTCGTCGAACGCCCGGGCGAGTCGGCCGAGCACGTCCTCGTTGGTGACCTCGACCCGGGTCCACCCGGCCGGTGCCCCGCCGGGATGCGCCGGCCGGACCCACGCCGCGTCGACGGCGTACCGCTGGTACTCCCGCAAGAGCAGGACCAGCCGTCGCTGGCCCGCCACGCCCGTGCCGGGGCCGAAGCCGCCGGCCGGCATCGTCGCCTGCCCGACCCGATACTCGTGGTACTGGTGCCCGTTTGGCGCGGGGGGCAGAAACGGTGATGTCCGATTCCGATAGATCTCGTGACCGGGATTCCCGGCCCCGACGACTCCGTCGCGGACCAGGGCGATGATCTTCCGGATCGCCGCCTTCTCCTCGGGCAGCGCGTGCAGCTGTTGCACACTCTCTCTGACGATGGCCATGTCGTCGTTCCCCCCTGCCGGCCGCCGGGTGTGGCCGCCGAGCGCGATTGGTGTGCGGTCGCCAAGTTGGAAGCGGTCAGCCGCGGGGCGTCGGCGCCCGCGGTGGTGAAAAAGGGTTGGGCACGTCCCGCCGCCGCCGCCGGAGGTCGAGGAATTGCCGACGGGCTGCCGGGGCCGTGGGGTTCAGCCCGTTACGCTACCCCGCCCCCACGGTCGCCGCAAGCGTTTTCCGCGCGGCCGACCTGACCCGACGCTGGCTCGCCGGTCGCCGGCCGGCTACAATCGGCCTCGCGCCCCGCTCCGCCGGAGGGCCGCCATGCGTCCGTGGTTCGCGGTCATCGCCCTGCTCGCCGCCGCCGGCCCGGTCGCGGCCGTCGACTTCGCCGCCCTCGACCGCCGCATCGCCCGGGAGCCGGCCTATGCGGGAAAGCCGCTCTACGCCCTCGCCCTACTCGGCCCGGAGGCCAAGGTCCGCGTCTGGCTGGCCCTCGACGGCGAGAAGCTGTACGTGGACAAGAACTGTAACGGCGACCTGACCGACGACGGCCCGCCGGCCGAGCTCAAGGACACGACCATCGACCCCGCGTCGTACGAGATGATCGACGCCTCCCCGGACGGCGGCAAGACGGTCTACGAGTTCCACGTCACGCTTTGGGGCCGGCCATCGTTCCGCAGAAGGGCCGACCCGGACGCGGAGCCGTTCAACCAGAGCGTTGACGTCTTCTTCCGGGACGGCCGGCGGTTCGGTGCCTGGGGCGATCAGCACGGGCCGCTGTTGTTCGCGCCGAAGCGGGAGGATGCGCCGGTGCTGCATTTTGGCGGCCCGCTGCGGATGGGCTTCGAGGTCCGCCAGCCGCTCCGAAAGGACAAGGACGGGTTGGAGTTGTCGGCCTGCGTCGGCACGCCCGGCTCGCGGCCCGGGGCGTGGGTCCACCTGATGTACGACACCATCCCCGAGCAGTTCCACCCGCGGGCCGTACTGGAGTTCCCGCCGGAGAAGCCCGGAGGCCCGCCGGTGCGGACCGAGTTCGTCCTCGGCCACCGGTGTTGAGGGCCGCGATACCACGACACCGTGCGTGTCGCCGACAAGTTCGGGCCGGGCAAGGTGAAGGTGACGCTGTCGTTCGCGGACTGGGCGGACGGCAAGGTGGCGACGGCGACGTACGAGATCGATGCGCCGGCCAAGTGAAATCAGCCGCTTGCGGCTCACTCCGCCGCCGGCCGCGGCGGGTTGCCCCAGTGCCCGGCCGCGTCCCGGCCGCTGACCACCACGCCCTTCGCGCTCCACCCCTCATACGCCCGCACGTCGGCCGCGCAGTACCGCAGCGTCAGCCCGCACCGCCGGCGGTCGGACGTGTTCGCCCCCGACCCGTGCAGCAGCAAGTCCGAGTGGACGGAAATCTCGCCCGCCTTCAGCTCCAGGTCCACCGGCGCGCCGTACCGCTCCGCGCTCTCCACCTCTTGATTCAGCACCGTCTGGTCGGCGTCCTCGGTCATGCGGTACGTCAGGTGGCCGAAATGGTGCGACCCGGGGATGACTCTCATGCAGGCGTTGCCGCGGTCGGCGTCGTCGATCGCCAGCCACACCGTCACCGCCTTGGACGGCGTCAGCGGCCAGTAGCTGGCGTCCTGGTGCCACGGCACCGTCTTGCCGTCGCCGGGCAGCTTGCAGAAGTAGTGCGACCCCCAGGCGACCACGTCGTCGCCGAGCAGGTCGCGGACGACGGCCACGATCCGCGGGTGGGTGAGCAGGTCGTACACCGGCCCGTACCGCAGGTGGGCGGTGCTGATCGAGTAGCTCGTCCCGCCAGCTGACAGGACGCGGGCCAACAGGTCGTCGAAGTACCGGCGGTTGGCCTCAGCCCCGGCGGCGTCGAAGACGCGCAGGCCGGCCAGGCAGCCATCGCGGTTGAACGCCGCCACCTGATCGCGAGTGAGCGCTTGGGGATTGGTGACGGGGCTGGGGTGGAAGCGCAAATCCCGTTCGACGGCGGCGAGCCGGTCGGTAGCGGGCGTGACGGCGAACTGCGGGGCCGGGGTCATGTGACGCCTCAAGCGGTGGACGGGTGTGATTGTACCCGGTTGCGTTGGGCAATCCAGCGCCGTGCGGTATGCCGTTTGCTCCGTCCGGTGGCACCCGTCCGACACCGCGGGGGATGTTCAATCCCCGGGCCCTCTCCTCTGGGTGACACACCATGACTCCCGTAACGGATGTAAAAAACTCCGAGCGTGAAATGAACAATTTCCATCGCGCGGAAGACACGGCCACGTGGGAGGACACGGGCCCCGACCTGGCCGTAACGGCGGCCGGCCGGACCGACCGCGGTCGGGTGCGGTCCAAGAACGAGGACCAGTTCCTCGTCGCCGAGCTGGCGAAGCTGATGCGGGTCGAGCAGTCCAGCATCCCCGAGCCGGACGAGCGGACCGCGCAGCCCCACGGCCACCTGTTCCTGGTGGCCGACGGCATGGGCGGCCACGCCGGCGGCGAGGTCGCCAGCCGGATCGCCGCCCGGACGGTGGAGGAGTGCCTGCTGAACTCGCTGAAATGGTTTCTCCGCCCGCGGGGGGAGGAAGGCCAGCAGGTGGTCGAGCACCTGCAAGGGGCCGTCCACGAGGCCGACGCCCGCGTGTTCGGCGAAGTGAAGCACCGGCCGGAGCTGGCCGGCATGGGGTGCACCCTGACGTTGGCCCTGGCCGTCGGCCGGACGCTGTTCGTCGCCCACGTCGGCGACAGCCGCGCCTACCTGTTCCGCGGCGGCACGCTGTACCGGCTGACCCACGACCACACGCTGTTCAACGAGCTGGTCGCCCGCGGGGCGCTGCTGCCGGGCCAGGAGCAGTCCGTCCGGCTGCGGCACGTCATCACCAACGCCGTCGGCGGCGGCGACCCCGGCGTGAAGGTCGAGGTGACGCGGGCCCAGCTGGAGCCCGGCGACCGGCTGCTGCTGTGTACTGACGGGCTGACCGACCTGCTGGACGACGACCGGATCGCGGCGACGCTGAAGACCAGCCCGGACCCGCAGGAGGCGTGCGACCGGCTGGTCGCCGACGCGAACGACCGCGGCGGGCACGACAACATCACGGCCGTGATTGCGGTCTTTGCGTAAGCCGCTTGCGGCTATGCGAGCAACTGCCCGCATAGCCGCAAGCGGCCTAGTCTACCTTCCGCACCCACACGCGCGTGGAATGAAAGGTGCTCTGCCCGCCCAGGTCGGCCAGCGCGTCGCTGGTGGTCCAGTTGACGTTCCGCCCGCCGGACAGGCTCGCCCACCGCCCCTTCGGCGACACCACCACCCCCGGCCGGACGCCGTCCGTCACCACCGCCTTCAGCCGTACCCACCCCCGGCCGTTCTCCAGAATCACTTCGTTGCCGTACTCGATCCCCCGCGCGG
>DASXAN010000326.1:0-1507 GCA_036406755.1 Gemmataceae bacterium | reverse complement strand
GGGGTCTCGACCCAGCCCCCGTTCCCGACCGGCGTCGGCGGCAGAGGATCGTCCGGTGTCTCCGGCGTCGTCAAGAACACCGAAGGCGCGATCGGCTATGCCGACATTGCCTACGCCGTCACGAACCACATCGCGGTCATGGCGGTGCGAAATGCCGCCGGCAAGTACACGACGCCCGGCGTCAAGTCGATCACCGCTGCGTCTCAGGCGTTTCCGAAGGTCGCCGCGAACAACGAGGTGCACATCGTGAATCCGCCGAAGTCGGCGCCGCTGGCGTATCCGATCAGCACCTACACGTGGGTCATCCTTCCGAGCAGCAGCTCGAACGCCGCGGTGCTAAAGAAGTTCGTCTTCTGGGCGCTGACGGGCGGTCAGAAGTACGGCGTCAAGCTGCGCTACGTGCCCATTCCGAAGCACGTGCTCGTCGCTTCCGAGAAGACGCTGAAGAAGGTCTCGGCGAGCTAGCACCCTCCCGCTCCGGTGCTGGTGACGACGGGCGCCCCGACCGGGCGCCCGTCTCCTTCTTTCGGCGGCGCATGATCGACCGGATGCCTGAGAACGCTTCACCGAAGTGGATGTCCCGTAACATCAGTGCGATTCGAGGCGAACACCGAGCTGATCCTCGAGCTGCTCGCACCCGGGGCACACGGCCGCCGGCCCCTCCTCCCGAAAGGCCTGCGGCCGCTCTCTCGAGGAGGGAATCAGGCGGCGGGGACGAGCTCGGCGGCGGGGTTCTCCAGCCGCTGCAGGACCCCGCGCTCGATCTCGTCCAACCACCAGTTGTCCTCGACCACGCGGATAACGCGCAGTAGAGCGGCCCGCTCCTCAGGCGTCAGGAGGAGGAGTAGGAAGAAGCTGCTCTCCGCGGGTTGGGACTCCACGCTGGGAGTGTGCGACGGGCCGCCGCGGCCGTGGGTTCCGGTTCGGTGAACGCCGTGCGAACGTCCGGCTAGAAAATGCCTTCCACCGGCCAGTAGAACGCGGCCGCGACCAGCGCCGCCGCCGGCAGCGTGAGGAACCAGGCGACGACGATGCTGCCCGCGATCCCCCAGCGCACGGCGCGGAAGCGGCGCGTCGAGCCGGAGCCGAGGACCCCCCCGGAGATAACGTGCGTGGTCGAGAGCGGGTAGCCGAGCCGCGTGGCGACGTCGATCACCGCGCCGGCGGTCGCCTGTGCCGCAAAGCCCGCCGCGGGCTCCATCTTGTACAGCCGCTGGCCGATCGTCCGCATGATCCGCCAGCCGCCGACGTAGGTGCCGGCCGCGATTGCCAGGCCGGCGGTGATCTTCACCCAGACCGGGATGTAGAAGTGGCCGATCGAGCCGTTCGCGAACAGGGCGAGGGCGATCACGCCCATCGTCTTCTGGGCGTCGTTGGCCCCGTGCGTGTACGCCATGAACGTGCCCGAGAACAGCTGGCCGACCCGGAAGGTCCGGTTCGCCGCGTTCGACGGCATCCGCTGGAAGATCCAGAAGATCGCGATCAGCAGGACGAAGGCGGCGGCGAA
>DASXAN010000325.1:0-2333 GCA_036406755.1 Gemmataceae bacterium | reverse complement strand
AGTGGTGAGTCGTCGGACACGGACACCACTCACCACTCACCACTCACCACTCACCTGACCGGCCGGATCGCTACCATCCTCATCCCGCGGTTCGACACGCAACTCTACCACGACCCGGACGACCTGACGGCCGTGCTCGCCGACGCCCTGGCTGTCGCCGGCCGGCTCGGGGCCGAAACCGTGTCGCTGACCGGCTTGCTGCCGTCCGCGACCGACTACGGGCGGGCTTTGCCGGCCGGTGACGGCCGGCCGGCGGTCACGACCGGCCACGCCTCGACCACCGCCACCGTCGTCTTCGCCGTCCGGCGGATTCTGGCCGAAACCGGCCGGGACCTGACCCGCGAGCGGGTGGCGTTCGTCGGCCTGGGGTCGGTCGGCTCGGCGGTGCTGCGACTGATGCTCCGCTGCCTGCCGCACCCGGCCGAGATCCGCCTGTGCGACGTGTACGGCAAGCACGACGCCTTGGCCGCGCTGCGGCGGGAGGCCCGCGACCTCGGGTACGCCGGGCCGGTCCACCTGATCGAGGCCCGCGGGGCCGTCCCGGCCGAGGTCTACGAGGCGACGCTGATCGTCGGCGCGGCCAACGCCCCGGACGTCCTCGACGTGGACCACCTGCGGCCCGGCACACTGATCGTGGACGACTCGGCCCCGCACTGCTTCCATCCGGACAAGGCGCTCCGCCGGCTGCGGGACCGGGGCGACATCCTGTTCACCGAGGGCGGGACGCTCGCCGCGCCGGAGCCGATCCGCCAAACGGTCTACCTGCCGCCGGCCCTGGAGGCGGTCGCCCGGTCGGTGCCGCGCGACCTGTTGCCGATCGTCACCGACCCGACGCAGATCACCGGCTGCGTCGTGTCGAGCCTGTTGTCCACGCTCGACACGCACCTGCCGCCGACGGTCGGGCTGGTGGACGGCCCGACGGCGCTGGCCCACTACGTGCAACTGACGGAATTGGGCTTCGACGCCGCCCCGCTGCACTGCGAGAGCGTGGCCATCGACCCGGCCGCCGTCGCCGCCTTCCGGGCCCGGTTCGGCGGGCCGGTGACGCTGTCGGTGGTGGGCGAGACCGACCACCCGCCGCTTACGACTCACCCCGTTGATTGGTCCGCCGAAACCGCGCTGGACCCGGCGATCACGGCCGCCGGCCTGCCGCCGGTCCGCGACGGCGAGCCGCAGACGGTCCTGCTCACAGGGGCGACCGGGTTCCTCGGCGCGTTCCTGCTCGACGAGCTGCTGCGGCAGACGCAAGCTACGGTGATCTGCCTGACCCGGGCCGGGTCCGATGCCGAGGCCGGCGACCGCGTCCGCGCCAACCTGCGGCAGTACGGCATCGACGCCGGCGACGCCGCGGCCCGGATCGTGCCGCTGGCCGGCGACCTCGCCCGGCCGCGGCTCGGCGTCAGCCCGGACCAGTGGACCCGACTTACCGCCGACGTGGACGCCGTCTACCACAACGGGGCGACCGTCCACTTCCTGCACCCGTATGCGACGCTGAAGGCGGCCAACGTCCGCGGCACCGAGGAGGTGCTGTGGCTGGCGACGACTGACCGTCTGAAGCCGGTGGCCTTCGTCTCGTCACTGTCGGTGCTGTCCGGCGTGGCCCGCGGCCAACCGGTCGGCGAGGACGACCGTGACGCCACGCCCGACGGGCTGGAGAACGGGTACGCCCAGAGCAAATGGGCGGCCGAGGAGCTGGTCTGGCGGGCCGCCGACCGCGGCGTGCCGGTCACGGTCCTCCGCCCCGGCCGGATCGTCTGGCACAGCCGCAGCGGTGCCCTCGGGGCCGACGACCTGCTGTCCCGCGCCATCCGGGCGTGCGTGCAGCTCGGGGCCGCCCCGGCGTTCGACACGCCGCTGGAGATGACGCCGGTGGACTACGTGGCGCGGGCGGCGGTCGCCGTCGGCCGGCAGCGCCAGGCGTGGGGCCAAGCGTACCACCTCATCAACCGCCAGTTCGTCCGCCTGCGGGATCTGCTCGACTGGGTGCGGGCGGCCGGCTACACCCTGGAGTCGCTGCCGCCGGAGGAGTGGCTGAGGCGGGTGCAGGAATCGGCCTCGAACGGCACCCAAGACGCGCTGTCGGCCGTGCTGCCCTTCCTGGCCAGCGCCGGCTCCTTCCTCGACGGTGACGCACGGCAGTCCGGCCCGGCCCTGGACGACCGCCACACGCGGGAGCGGCTGGCGGGGACGGGGGTCGAGTGCCCGCCGATCACAGCGGAGTCGGTGGCGGCGTTCTTGGCCCGGCTGGCGGCGGCCGGCCGGCTGGCCCCGGCGGGCGGTGCGGCACCGATGAATGGCCGGCCGCACGCCAACGGCCAAGCCGGCCCAGCCCG
>DASXAN010000324.1:0-5609 GCA_036406755.1 Gemmataceae bacterium | reverse complement strand
AGCCGCTTGCGGCTATGCGGGCAGTTGCTCGCATAGCCGCAAGCGGCTACGTCTCACGCCGCGGCGGCTCCCACGTCAGCCGCCCCGCGTTCAGGTCGTCGATCAGCCCCCGCACCCAAGCCAGCTCCGCCTGCCCGACGGCCCGGGCGTACTCCGCCTCCAGCAGGAACAGCCGGCCGATCCGCGGTCCCACAGTCCGGATCGACGCGTCCAGCTCCGCGACCCGGCCGGCGAGCAGCCCGGCCCGCAGCGTCAGCTGCTCCGCCGCGTCGGCCGGCGTCAGGTGGCCGATGAAGCTCAGGGCGGCGAAGAACGGCGTGCCGTCCGCGGCCGGGCTGGCCAACAGCGCCCGCAGCCAGCGGAACGACTCCCGGTCGCCCGCCTCGGTGATGCGGTAGACGGTCCGCTCCGGCCGCCGGCCCTCCCGCGTGGTTTCCACCGCCTCGATCTGTCCGGCCGCCTGGAGCCGCTTGATGGCGTGGTATAGCGAGCCGGGTTTAAGGTCGAGGAACTCGTCCTTATGTCGTTCGCGGATGAGCCGCTGCATTTCGTAGGGGTGCATCGGCCGCTCGCGGAGCAGACATAAGACTGTCAATGACCAAAGGTTACGGTGCACAGACGCCAATGCCCAAAATAGTTCTGATAAAATATCTCACTTGAGATATACAAAACGAGCTATCTTCCGTCAAGGGAGCTGTGTGGGCTGTGCGCCCACAGCAGCAGGGGAGAAACGCGCGCGGGGGGGAGAAGCCGGTAAAGTCAGCCGGCCGTCACAATCCCGGCCTTCCGCTGGCCGGTCCGGGCCACGTCCATGACCCGGCCGAACTCGTCCAGCGCCAGGTGGAACCGCTCCTGACCCTGGATGCGGTGCAGCGACAGGTGGTAGTCGCGGCTGCTGGCGGCCAGGTACGGCAGCTCGTCGGGCTTCTTGGGGTTCCGCAGCCGGCCCCAGGAGCCGTCGCCGAGGTAGAGCACGCCGTTGGAGTTGACGTGCCCGCCGATGAGCGGCTTGGTCCGCTTGAAGGTGTGGTCGTGGTGCTCCAAGACGACCGGCACCCGGTACTTCTCGAACAGCGGCACCCAGTGGGTGCGGTTGCCCTCGCCGGTGCCGACCTTCTCGGTGTTGCCCTGGTAGTTGCGGTACGACGGGTACGCCGGGACGTGGTTGACGCAGAACACGTTGGGGTGGTCGGCCCGGGCCTTCAGGACCCTCTCCAGCCAGTCGGCCTGGTCGCCGCCGATCTTCGACGTGTGGCCGCTGTCCAAGAGCACCAGGCTCAGGTAGTCGCCGAAGTCCAGCGCGGCGTAGCCGGTGTCGCGGAACAGGCCGTCGAAGAGGGCGTAATAGAACGGGGCCTTCTCCCGCGGCTTGTCGTAGCCGCCGTCCACCTCGTGGTTGCCGATGCAGGCGACCATCGGGATCATGCGGCCGTCGCGGGCGACCATGTGCCGGCTGTAGTTCCGCAGGAAGCCGAGGCTGATCTCGGCCGACTTGCCGTTCTCGTACGCCAGGTCGCCGCCGATGAGGGCGAACAGCGGGTCCTGGCGGGCGGCCTGCTGGTTGTTGGCAACCGCGTGCTGGTTCACGCCGCAGTCGCCGCCGGAGACGAAGGCGATGGCGTCGGTCGCCTTCGCCGGGGCGGTGCGGAACCGGTAGACGCCGGACGACTTGCCGATCTTGAACTGGTAGTCGGTGCCGGGCGTCAGGCCGGTCAGCTCGGCCCGGTAGACCTTGAAGTCGGTCATCGGATACGGCTTGGGCGTGGTGGCGACGCCGGGCCAACTCTTGTCCTTCGCCTTCGCCCCGGCGGCGGGAGTCCCCTCTTTGGCCGGGGCGAAGTAGACCTTGGTGTCGGCCGTCTCGCCGGCGGTGCCGACCCACTGGACGGTCATCGTCGTGGTCGGGTCCCGCTGCCAGGTGAGGAAGAGCGTATCCGGGTGGAAGGTCGGGCCGTCCACGGCCTTGTCGGCGTCAACGATTTTGCCGACCGGGGCGTCGGCGGCGAGCAGCCGCCCGGCGGCCAGCCCGGCGACGGAGGACGCGAGGAACGCCCGGCGGGAAGCGACGAACATCGGGAGAGACTCCGGGTGGGACGGACATCGGCGGGACGGTTTATCTTCTCCCCGCCGGGCCGGATCGGCAATCGCAATTTCCGGGAAGTTCTTGCGTGAAGCCCGCGGCGGGGGTCTGGTACAATCGCAGGCGAGAGCGGCATTTCCCGATGTGGAGGGCCAATCATGGTGCCCGAACATCTCCGCCTGCTGGCCGGCCGCGTCCGGACCGTCGCCATGGAGCCGCCGCCGGCCCCGTGGCTGCCGGTCGGCCACTACGCCATCGGCGGGCTGACCGACGTCGGCTTCGGCCCGGACTCCGAACACCTGCTCGTCATCTCCTGGAGCGGCCGCGGCGTCTACGACTGCACCACCGGCGAGCGGGTCGCCCGCGACAAGTCGATGGACGGCCACTGGCAGGACTGCTTCGGCCTGGAGGCCAAGGGGATCGGCCCGCTGGCCGACCAGACGGTCCGCACGGCCGGGCTGTTCGGCGGCGGGCTGCCGCTGACGACCCGGGACGGCTGGCGGGTCGAGCGGCTGACGTTGGACTGGCCGAAGGACTGTCTGATCCTGGTCCCGCCGGGGGCGTCGCTGTTCGGCGACCAGTACGTCAAGCCGACGCGGTACGTCAAGGTGGCGGTCGAGGCGGACGTGCGGGCGTGGGGGTTCTCGCCGTCGGGCAAGACGCTGGTGCTGGCGACCAACGGCGAGCTGACCGTGTTCAAGCGCCCGTGAGATCACGCCCGCCGTGCGAACAGCTCCATCCGCGGCTGACCCTTGCCGTCCTGGGTCACGTAGAACGGCCGCTTCTCCACCACGAACGCCGTCCGCGGCGAGATGCCCAGCGCCGTGAGAATGGTCGCGTGCAGCTCGGGGACGCCGATCGGGTCCTTGGTCACCACGCACGGCCGCTCCGGGGCGCTCGCTCCGTACAGGAAGCCCTTCTTCATCCCGCCGCCGAACAGCAGCGCGCAGCTGGCCCCGGTGAAATGCCGGTGCAGGCCGTACTGGATCATCTTCTCCATCTTGTCGGCCTTGGCCCGCGACTGGTCCTTGGCCGTGCTCCCCGGCACGCCCTCGATCATCATGTCCCGGCTGAACTCGCTCGCCACGATCACCAGCGTCCGGTCCAAGAGGCCCCGCTGTTCCAGGTCGAGGATCAGTTGCGCCACCGGCCGGTCGATCTCCTTCTTCATCCGCTCGGCCGTGGTGTGGCCGTTCTCGTGCGTGTCCCAGTGCAGGAACGGGACGTATTCCGTCGTCACCTCGATGAACCGCGCCCCGGCCTCGACCAGTCGCCGGGCCAGCAGGCACCCCAGCCCGAACCGGCCGGTGTTGTAAGTGTCGTAACTCTCCTTCGGCTCCAGCGCCAGGTCGAACGCCTTGCGGTCCGGCGACGTGAGCAGCCGGTCGGCGTTCGCCATCGCCCGCAGCATCGACTCCTTCTGGTAATCGCTCGTCGGTTCCGGGCTGCGCTTCACCAGCTCCTGGTACTTGCGATACCGCTCCTGGAACCGGCCGGGCGTCATCCCCTTGGGCGGGCGGACGGCTTGCACCGCCTGGTCCGGGTACGGCAGCAGGAACGGCCCGAACTCGGTGCCCAAAAACCCGGCCGTGTGGAACGCCTTCAGCTCCTCCTTCTCGCCGACGTCGTCGAGCCGCTGGCCGACGTCGATGAACGCAGGAATCGCCGGGTTCTTCGGGCCGAGCACCTTGGCCACCCACGCGCCCAGGTGCGGGACGGCGACGGTCTGCGGCGGGACGTAGCCGGTGTGCCAGTGGTACTGGTGGCGGGAGTGGAGGATGAACCCGAGGTCCGGCAGGACGTGCGAGCGGATGAGCGTGCCGCGGTCCATGACCTTGGCGATGTTCTCCAGCCCCTGGCAAATCTTGATGTTGTCCACGGCCGTGTCGATGGCCGGGAACGTGCTCATGATGGACGAGGCCGGGGTGCCGATCTCGAACGGCACGTACCGCTTCGGGTCGAACGTCTCCGGCCCGGCCATGCCGCCGGCCATCCACAGGAGGATGCAGGCGTCGGCGGTCGCCTTGGGGTGTTCGACCTTCTCCTCGCCGAACGCCCGCGGCTCGCCGGCGGCCAACGCGGCGAGCGTCGCTGCGGACATCTGGCGAAGGAAATCGCGGCGGGTCTGTTGTTCGTTCATGACGTCACCTGAGCCGCTTGCGGCTATGCGGGCGACGGCTCGCATAGCCGCAAGCGGCTATCGAACCAGTTGAAACTCCGGCAGCATCAGCACCGCCCAGAGCAAATCGCTCACTCGTTCGTTGCCCATCTCCGGCCCCAATATCTCCCGGGCAGTCTCCATCTCCGCCCCCGTCGGCCGGCGGCTCAGGGCCGCGACGTACACCCACTCGACCAGCCGCTCGGCCGACCAGTCCGGGTGCCGCTTGCGGAGGTTCGCCGCCCCACGGTCGAGCGTCTCGGCCAGCTCCTTGCCGTTGGTCAGGTCGAGAGCCTGGAGCGTGCTCAGCTCTTCCGGCCGGGTGGTCACGACCTGCTCGCGGTTCGGCCGGCCGAGCGACCGCATCAGCAGGTCCGACTTCACCAGCGCCGCCCGCACCGGCTCGCCGCCGCGATTGCCGGCGTCAAACGCCGGCTTCGGTGGGGCCGTGCCCGTCAGCCGCCAGACGGCGTCCACGAACTGCTCGGCCGTCAGCCGCTTGGCGACCGGCCCGCGGAAGACGTAGTCGCTCGCGCCGGGGTCGCCGGTCAGCGGCACGCACTGCGACTGGTAGGCCCGCGAGCTGACGATCAACTCGATCACCTTCTTGAGGTCGTACTTGTTGTCGGCGAGGTGGTTCGCCAGCACGTCGAGCAGGTCGGCGCTGAACGGCTGGGTGCCCATCGCGTCCACCGGGTGGACGACGCCGCGGCCCATGAGCCGGTGCCAGATGCGATTCACGACCGTCCGCGCCAGCCGGCCGTCGTCCGGCGACGTGATGATCTCGGCCAGCCGCTTGAGCCGGTCGTCCCGCGACAGCGCCGGGTCGATCCTGCCGAGTTCGGGGAACAGGAACTTCGGCCCGACGATCTTGCCGTTCGGCTTGTCGCAGCGGAATTCCTCCAGCGGCTTGTCGGCGACGACCGCGGCCAGGCCGTAGGCGTCGTCGAGCTTCCAGTTGTCGATGAAGCTGTCGTGGCAGGAGGCGCACTTCAGGTTGACGCCGAGGAACACCTGGCCGACGTTCTGGGCGAACTGCATCTCCGGCGACTGGCTGGCGTTGACGCTGCCCCGCCACTTGATGCCCTTGATGAACCCCTCGGCCTGGACGGTCGGGTTGATGAGTTCCCGCACGAACTGGTCGTACGGCTTGTCGTCGAGCAGGGCGGGGTAGAGCCAGGCGGTGATGGCCTTGCGGCCGCCGTCGATGTAGCCGGTGCCGGCGTAGTCGTTGCGGAGCAGGTCGTTCCAGAACGTCAGCCAGTGCTCGGCGTAGCCGCGATCGTCGGCGAGCAGTTGTTTGATCAGGCGCTGACGCTTGTCCGGGGCCGCGTCCTTGTGGAACCCGTCGAGTTGTTGCGGCGTCGGCAG
>DASXAN010000323.1:0-2335 GCA_036406755.1 Gemmataceae bacterium | reverse complement strand
ATGTTCACCCCGTTGAAGTAGCTGACGATCAGAAACCAGATCAGCCCCGGCGGGGCGTGGGCACCATCGGCCCACCAGTCGCAGGCCGTGGCGTACAGGTCCACCAGCGGCATGATCATCATGTGCGACACGAGATACAGGACGTGCCGCCGCTTCAGCCACTCGCCGACGAAAAACTCCTTGCTCATCAGCGCCAGGTACGTCCACGCCACCGCCAGCACGATCAACAGCGACGGCTCCAACCACACGGCCAGCAGAGCCTGGATCGCCGCGGTGATCGCGCCGAGGACGCCGAGTTCCCGCAGGCTGACCAAGCCCCGCGGCACGGCCCGGTACGGACGGTACTTCGAGTCCTCCTCGAAGTCCTTGAACTCGTCGGCGATGCGGAGCTGGAGGAAGAACAACAGTGCCGTGGCGAACGCGACGAACGTGGCCTTCGCCCCCGGCAGGGTGTGCTGGCCGCGGAGCAGGCGGGAGAAGCTGACGGCCGACAGGCTGAACGCCGCCACCAGCGGCCCGTGGGCGAGCACCGGGAACCGCTCCCGCTGGTAGACCCACCACCGGTTGGCCATCGGGTCAGTTCTCCCCGGGGTGGGCCGGGGCAGCCGTCGCGGCCAGGAGCTGCTGTAGCTCCTCCGGGTCCACCGGCTTGACCAGGTGGGCGTCGAACCCGGCCTCGGCCGACCGCCGCCGGTCCTCCTCCTGGCCGAACCCAGTCAGGGCGATCAGGCGGGTGTCGGCCGTGGCCGGGTCGGCCCGCAGCTGCTTGGCCACGTCGTACCCGGTCATCCCGCCCAGGCCGATGTCCAACAGCGCCACCCGCGGGCGGTGCTCGGCGGCGGCGGCGAGCGCCCCCGGCCCGTCGTACGTGACCCAGGTGCGGTAGCCCCAGGCCTGGAGCAGCCGGGCCAGGCTGTGGGCCGCGTCCCGGTTGTCGTCGGTGATGAGCACGCCGCCGGCCGCCGCCGCCGCGGGGTGGCCATTCTCGGCGGCAACGGCGGCCACCGGCGCGCGGGGGGTCGGCGCCGCGGCCGGGGCCGGGATGGTCGGCAGGACGACGACGAACTCGCTCCCCTGCCCCGGGCCGGCGCTGTGGGCCTCGACGCGGCCGCCGTGCAGCTCGACCAGCGACTTGACCAGCGACAGGCCGATCCCGAGCCCGCCCTGGGCCCGGTCCAGGCTGGTGCCGACCTGGGTGAACAGGTCGAACACCCGCGGCAGCATCTCGGCCGGGATGCCCATGCCCTGGTCGCGGACGCGGACCGCCACGGCCGGAGACTCCAAATTCGAAATCTCAAACTCCAACCGGCCCGGTTCGGCGCTTGGGATTTGGGATTTGGGACTTGGGATTTCCACCGTGACGGACACCTCGCCGCCCTCCTCCATGTACTTGGCGGCGTTGGTCAGCAGGTTGCCGAACACCTGCGTCAGCCGGGCCGGGTCGGCGTTCAGCCACACGCCGAGCCCCCGGTCATTGGCCGGGGGCAAAATGAGCCGGTGCCGGCGGGCGTCGATCAGCGGCCGGGCCGTCTCCACCGCCGTCGTCAGCACCGGCCCCAGCTCGACCGGCTGGCGGTGCAGCTTCACCTTGCCGCGGGTGATCCGGGCCACGTCCAGCAGGTCGTCCACCAGCCGGGTCAGGTGCCGCACCTGCCGGTCGATCGTGTCCCGGGCCGTGGCCGCCTCCCCGTCCAGCCCGCCCGACCGGCCGAGCAGGTGCAGCGACGTGACGATCGGGGCCAGCGGGTTGCGGAGCTCGTGGCCGAGCATGGCCAGGAACTCGTCCTTGCGGCGGTCGGCCTCCCGGGCCTCCGTGTAGAGCTGGGCGTTGTCCAGGGCCAGGGCGGCCCGGCCGGCCAGCTCCTCGGCCAGCGTCAGGTCGGCCGCCTCGAACCGCCGGCCGGACTCGGCCGTCAGCAGCGACACCGTCCCGAGCGTCTGGTCCCGGGCCCGCAGCGGCACGACGATCCACGACCGCACCCCCATGCCGCGGAACCGGTCCAGGGCCGACCCGTCCGGGGCGATCGCCTGCAGATACTCGGCGGTCACGTCCGGGACCAGGACGGCCGCCCCCGTCCGCAGCACCTGCATGATCAGGCTGCGGGGGTTGGCGGCCGGGTGGTACACCCGGCCGATGTCGTACAGGACCAGCTCCCGGGCCGGGTCGGCGTGGGCGGCGGACACCAGGCGGGCGTCGTCGCCGTCGAGAACGCGCAACTTTACAACGAACTCCGCGAGGCCGACCGCCGCAAGGACGAGTTCCTGGCCATGCTGGCCCACGAATTGCGCAACCCGCTGACCCCCATCCGCAGCGGCCTCGACCTGCTCGACGCCG
>DASXAN010000322.1:0-5224 GCA_036406755.1 Gemmataceae bacterium | reverse complement strand
GCCCGCGCCGCCCTCGGCCTGCTCCTGGCCATCAACCTGTTCAACTTCATCGACCGCCAGGTGCTCGCCGCCGTCGCCCCGAAGATCGAGGTCGAGTTCCAGCGGACCAAGGACGAGGTCGGCTGGCTCATGTCCGCCTTCCTCGTCTCGTACACCCTCGTCGCCCCCGTGTTCGGCTGGCTCGGCGACCGGTGGTCGCGGTGGAAGCTGATGGCCGCCGGCGTCGTCGTCTGGAGCCTGGCCAGCGGCGGCACCGGGCTGGCGACCGGGTTCGTGGTGATGATGCTGACGCGGGCCGTGATCGGCGTCGGCGAGGCGGCCTACGCCCCGGTCGCCCCGAGCCTGATCTCCGACCTGTTCCCGGTCGCCCGGCGGGGGTGGGTGCTGGCGTGGTTCTACATGGCCATCCCGGTCGGCAGCGCCCTGGGGTACGTCCTGGGCGGGGCGATGGCGGACACGGCCCTGGGCTGGCGGTGGGCGTTCTACCTCGTCGTCCCGCCGGGGATCGTGCTGGGCGTGCTGTGCCTGTTCATGCGGGAGCCGCCCCGCGGCGCCGCCGACAAGGCCACGCACCACATGCCGACCTTCCGCGACACGGCCGTCCTGGCCCACATCCCCAGCTACGTCCTGAACACCCTGGGCATGGCGGCGATGACGTTCGCGCTGGGGGCGGTCGGGGCCTGGCTGCCGACTTACCTGTACGAGCGGGAGGGGACGTACACGTTCACGCCGGCGGCGTTCGAGAAGATGCTCAAGCCCGCCGGGCCGCTGAACACCACGGTCCCGGAGGGTGTGGTGCAACGGCTGCAACCGCTCGCCGACCAGACCTACCACTCGACCGAGCCGCTGCGGGCGACCCTGGCCGAGCACCTGACGCCGGAGGAGGTGAACCAGTATCGGGCGCGGGTCGCCGACGACGCGCGGACCGAAAAGTCGCCAACCCTGGGTTGGATCAACCTGGTCTTCGGCGGCATCCTGGTGGTCGGCGGGCTCGCGGCGACGCTGACCGGGGGGTGGGCCGGGGACAAGCTCCGCGGCCGGGTGCGGGGGTCGTACTTCGCGGTGTCCGCGGCGGGGATGGTGGCCGGGCTGCCGATGTTCGTGCTGGCGATCGTGACGCCGCTGCCCTTGGGGTGGGTGTTCGTGTTCCTGGCCGTGTTCTGCCTGTTCTTCAACACCGGGCCGTCGAACACGGCGCTGGCGAACGCCAGCCCGCCGTCACTGCGGGCCAGCGCGTTCGCGCTCAACATCCTGATCATCCACCTGTTCGGGGACGTGATCTCGCCGCCGATCGTCGGCTGGATCGACACGGCGGCGAGCCTGCGGACGGGGCTGCTGCTCCTGACGGGGCCGATCGCCGTGGCCGGCTTGTTCTGGCTGTGGGGCACCCGGTACCTGGACCGGGACACGGAGCTGGCCCCGACGCGGGTGGCGGGGTGAACCGAGCGGCTATTTCCGCATCCCCTGCCGGACCGTGGCCATCGGCAGGAACAGGTGGCGGGGCTGGTCGAGCAGGGGGCGAAAGCCGTACCGCTGGTAGAACGCCTTGGCCACGTCGTCGATGGCCAGCACTTCGACCGCGAAGGCCCCGGCCTGTTCCGCAATGGCGAGGCTGCGGGCGAGGGCGTCGAACAGCAGGTGCTCGCCCAACCCTTTGCCCTGCTCCGACCGGTCCACGGCCAACCGGCCGAGCAGGATCACCGGCACGGGGTGCTTGGGGAGTTTCTTGGCGGCCGCTGGCGGCACGTGGGCCAGCTCGACCGCGCCGAGCGCGAGGGTGTAGTAGCCGACCACCCGGGTCGTGCCGCGGCGGACGGCGACGTACGTCCGGCCGACGTTCTTCCGCTCGTACTGGCCGGCCTTCGTGCGGATGAAGTCATCCAGGGACGGCTGGCCGCAGTCGAACGCCGCGCGGTCGTGCGCGTCGCCGAGGTGCTCGATGTCCCAGTCAGCCATGACGGCGGTTGTATCGGGCTGCCGCGCGGCGGAAGGTCGGGGTGGGTTTCGGGGGGCGGTCGAGGAGGGCGAGGAACACGTCTCGGTCCCGGTCGGACAGGGGCCGCAGCGCCTCCTCGAACGGCAGATCGTCCTCGGGGACGACCCGGGCCTTGCGAATGCGAACCTCCGTGTCGCTCACCTCCTCGATGACGACACGGGTATTGGCGAACGACTTCGGCAGGCTGACGCGGGCCTTCGCGTCCGTCGTCCGGTCAATGACTCGACTCATGGGATTTCCGGCCGCACAGCTAATAATGGGGCACATCTGAATGCAGATAGTTTACCCCGGAACGGGGTTGAGGGAAAGTGGGAAATGCCCACAACTGCCGTCGGTGGTGGTAGCGCAAGCTGACCCTGCTCGGCTCACTTCACCCCGGCCTTCTCTGTCGCGGGCGGGTCGATCGCCTTGAGCGCCTCCGCGGCGGCCGCGCGGACGGCGGCGTTGTCGTCGGCCAGGGCCGTGGTCAGCTCGGTGGCGTAGGGCTTGGCTGCGGCCCCCAGGTCGCGGAGGCCGTGGATCAGGTCGAGCTTCTGCTCCGGGGTGCCGTCCTTGAGCGTCCCGGCAATGCCCGTCTTCACGGCGTCATTGACGGCCGCGGGGTCGATCGTGATGTGGCTGACCGCGTTCCAGAGGAGCCAGACCATCGCCAGCCCCAGCCCGCACGTCACGAGGACGGACGCCGCGGCGGCGGCGAGGACGCCGATCAGCACGTTCCGGGCCGTCTGCGGCTGGTCCATGGGACACCCGCCTCGTCGCCGGTGATCGTCGGTTTGTCCGCAAGCATGACGCGCGGCTATTCCCGGCACCGGCGGGCGTTGCGGCCCGCGGCGGCGGCCCGGTACAATGCCACCGCGGGTTGACCCGTTTGGAGCGACCGACTCATGCCGACGATTCACGTGGAAGCGCGGGGGTCCGGGGACGACCTGCTCGACGCGGCCCGGCAGCTGGACCCGGACGAGTTCGGACGGTTCGTGGCCCGGGTGCTCGACCTGCGGGCGGAGCGGCAGGCGCCCCGCCTGTCGGCCGCGGAAGCCGATTTGCTGCTGCGGATCAACGCCGGCCTGCCGGACGAGCTACGGCAGCGGTGGGACGAACTCGGCCAGAAGCGGCGGGCCGAAACCCTGACCCCCGACGAACACGCCGATCTGCTCCGGCTGACGGAGGAGGTGGAGCGGCGGCAGGCCGACCGGCTGGCCGCGCTGACCGAGTTGGCCCAACTCCGCCGCGTGTCGCTGGCAGCGGTCATGGACCAACTCGGCGTTCAGATCACGCGCGGCTAATCTCCATCGCCCCGTCGGTATGGGCGATCAGGAATCGACCGGTGCAGCCGCAGTGCATCAGAGCCGTTGCGGCGGCTTTTATGCGGGCGGGGAACCGTGTCTCGTCGGCGCCCTCCCAGTCCGTGCCAAACCAACCCGAGTCTCCTTCTCGGATCGTGACAACCACTCGGCCGGGATAGCCGCCTTCCTCGAATAACACCCGCACCGCGCCGCCGGCGTCCAGATCCGCTCGGCCTCGGCGGATGGCGTCTTCGCATGAGTCAAGGAACCGAGAGCGGGTGGCGAACGCGATATCCATGACGCTCTCTCCGACCTTCACGCCTGGCGGGGCGCTGGTAGTCACGACCCAGCGCTCATTCAAGAGATCATGTGGACCTGATCTTCATCCAGCCACTGACCGCCACGGAAAATCACCCAGTTCGACTGGGAGTCATTGCGGGGCCGGCCGGCGGATAGCCGTCCGGGGTGGTGGTGCGTGAGGACTGCCGTGCCATGCGGTGCGAATCGGTTCATCTGGAGCTGGTGAACCTGGCGTGGGCCTGGATTGCCGTTGACAGTTCCTTTCACTCTGTTGTGCGCTAGATCCACCAAGAGCTGACAGTCCCCCAACTGGCCCGCGGGATCACTGAGATACTGACATCCGCAGTATGGGCCGTTTTGCTCCGTATGGCTTCCCGTAAACTCACCGCAGACGAAGAAGGCCGCCGTCACCGGGCCGATCATAGTTTTGCGCTCGGGTAGGTCGCACTCACTTCGGATACTCACCCGGACGTTCAGGGCCTCATCCGAGTCCAGCCAGCATATCCACACGTTTTGGACTCTGCCGCCCTTGTTGTCGGCACCGAAGGCAATTCGTGCGCCCGGAGGATAGCTCCGGAGTACAATCGGAAGTTCCTTCCGTACGGTGCGGCTATCAAACCCCGGCCACGCTTCTCCTTCGTCCTCCCACACTGCTGCGGCATCAAAGCCGAAGTACCCCGCCGGGTAGACCCAAAGCGACGCGGTCCCGGCGGGCACGTGGCCGCTCAGGCGTTGGCCCACCTCTTTCATCAATTGAAGCCGCTGACACTCGTCCGCCGGATATGCGACGTGAACGGACACGGCGAACAGTCCCAGCACATTTCCTGTCTGGGTGCTGGCTTTCCGCCCCGCAGAGTCGATCCATGCCTCGGCGACCCAACATCGTGGTTCCGGTAGCCGGACGGAATCCCGTTTCGGCGGAGACATTTTTGCGGACGCGGAAGTGCTCGCCCTCACAGGTTCTTGCCGTGGCTGGCTGGCGGTCTTTTTCATGGGCGGCACACCAGTTTGTCAGCTGAAATCGGCGTCGCTCGGCCGTGCCGGGGCGCGGCCCGGCGGCGCAGGTTTGTGGGTCGCCCGGCGGGTGTCGTCAGAACAGCACCGGCTTGCCGAGCTTCCGCCGCACCACCGTGAACTGGCCGGCGTGCATCATCGTGTGGTTGGCCACCAGCAGGAACAGGTCCGCCAGCGTCGGCGCGAACTGCGCCATCCGCCCCGTGCTCGCCCGGCCCAGGTCGGCGTCGGTGAGCTTGTCCAGGATGGCCTTCGTCGCCCCGCGCACCTTCTTCGACCACTCCAGGTACTCCGCCTTGGTGCGGAACGCGGCCGGCGAGTCCGAGGCGGCCGTCTCCTTGGTGTGCTGGTCGGCGAACCCGGCCGGCAACTCCGGGTAGGCGGCGTCGGGCAACTCCATGTAGATCAGGTGCGGCTCGGAGCCGATCAGGTGGCCGAGCTGCCAGGCGATGTGGTTGGCCCCGGGGACCGGCCGCACCAGCAGGTCGGCGTCGGACAGGTCCGAGACGTACCACTCGAGCATGTGTTGCGTCGATCCGAGGGCCGACTGGATGGCGTCCTTGGCTTGCACGGCGGGAACCTCCGTGGGTGACGGGATGAATGGGCGGGGATTGCGGGCACGATACGGGGG
>DASXAN010000321.1:0-3374 GCA_036406755.1 Gemmataceae bacterium | reverse complement strand
TCTGGGCCCGCGCTTGGCGGTTGAGCTCCAGTACGGCCGGGTCGTGACCGCCGACGATGAGCAGGGTCGGCGCGTGGACCGTAGCCAGCCGGGGGGCGGCCAGGTCGGGTCGGCCGCCGCGGGAGACCACCGCGGCGATGTCGGCGTCGGGTTCGGCGGCCGCCCACAGCGCGGCGGCCGACCCGGTGCTGGCGCCGAAGTAGCCGACCGAGTCGAACGCCGGGCGGACCTGCCGGGTCACCTCGGTCAGCCGCCCGGCCAGCAGTCGTACGTCGAACACCCGGGCCCGCTGCGGTTCCTCCGCCGGCGTGAGCAGGTCGAACAGCAAGGTGGCCAGGCCGGCGTCGTTTAGCACGCCGGCCACGTACCGGTTGCGTGGGCTGTGCCGGCTGCTGCCGCTGCCGTGCGCGAACACCACCAGGCCGCTTGCCCCGTCCGGCACGGTCAGCCACCCGGCCAGCCGCAGCCCGCCCACCGGCACCGTGATCTCCTCGTCCCGCGCCGGAGGATCCGGCGGACCGGCAGCCTGAGGATCGTCCGTGCCGGCGGCGGCCCCAGCGGCGGCCCCGGCGGCGGCCTGCTGCCGGTCCCGGGCGGCCAGTTCCAGCAACGCCGCCACCTCGGCGTCGCTGATCTGGCCGAAGTCCCGGTACCACTCCCCGACGCTGCCGAACGCCCGCGGCTGGCGGAGGCAGACCACCTCGTCGGCGACGTCTCGCATCAGCTCGGCCGTACCACGGGGGCTGACCGGCACCGCCAGCACCACCCGGGCGGCGCCCTGCGCCCGCGCCACCTGACACGCCGCCCGCGCCGTCGCCCCGGTGGCGATCCCGTCATCCACCACCACCGCGACCCGCCCGTCTATCGGCAGCGGCGGCCGGCCGCCGCGGAACCGGCGGGAGCGCCGGTCCACCTCGGCCTGCTCCCGGGCAGCCGCCGCGGCGAACTCGTCCGGTCCGACCCCGGCCGCCCGGCGGACCCGCTCGTTGACCACCCGCACCCCGCCCTCACCCACCGCACCCATCGCCAACTCCGGCTGGAACGGCACACCAACCTTGCGCACCACGATCACATCCAGCGGCGCACCCAACGCCCCGGCCACCTCGAAAGCAACCGGCACCCCACCCCGAGGCAGACCGAGCACCACCAGCTCCCGCCCTGCCAGATCGGCCAGCCGCTCGGCCAACTCCCGCCCGGCAGCCAAACGATTCGCGAACACCACCATCACCTCCCGGCTGATCAGGTCGGAGCGGCCCCCGCCGTGACCGCTCGGGTGCCGCGGCTCAGATGCGGTCGCGGAGACCGGCCACTCCAGCTGCGGCAGCGCAGGAGGCGCAGCAGTACGTCACCCCATCGGCCTGCACCCCGTGCCCAAGAATCCGGCAGCCACAATGCGCACACACCGGTGCCAACCGATGCGTGGCACACTCGAAACTGTCGAAGACGTGCACCTCACCAGCCAGGTGGATCTCGAAGGTCCGGTCGTACTCATTGCCGCAGGTCTCGCACTCGGCCATCGTCTGCCCCTCACCCGCTTGCCGCGGTCCCCGAACATGGCTCGACCCGACGTGACGCTCGTCCCGGGCGCGGCCGGCTGCCAGTGCCAAAAGCCCCTACTCGGCCGCCTGAACGCCGTCCGCTGCTGGCGAGCCCCCTCGTCGCCACCGTGCCGCTGCCGCCCCAGTACGTGCTCGCCGGCGTGGCCGGCAACCCCGCGTTCAACAGCGGACGCATGCTGCAGCCGCATCCGCCGCGCCTGCATCGGCATCATCCGAAGGTCGAGGAGGCGGCCGGTATCCGGCTCCAGCGACACCAGATACAGCAAGCGCAGGTCGGCGCGGAACGCCTCGTAGCCGGTGATGCCCTCGTAGTCGTCGATGAACTCGCCGCAGCCATACAGGATCAGCTTGCCGCGGTACGTCTCCACCGGCCGCGGATGGTGCGAGGAATGCCGTGCACGAGGTCGACACCGCCCCAAGCGGGCTACGTCCGGAGGAGGACGGTGAGCACGTCGCGGGAGGAGACCATCCCGACCAGAGCGTCGCCGTCCCGGAGCGGGACGTGGCGGATGTCAGCCTGCTCCATGATCCCGGCGACGTCCCGGACGCTGTCGGCGGGGCTGGCCCAGACCGCCTCCGGTGACATCATGTCCATCGCCCACACCACGTCGACGTCGGCGCCGTCCGCGAGAGCGTTGACGACGTCCCGCTCGGACACGACGCTCACCGGCTTCCCGCCGTCGAGGACCACCAGCGCCCCGACTCCGGCGGCGGTCAGCCGCTGGGCCACTGCCCGCAGTGAAGCTCCGCCGTCGATCGTCGCGACGGGCGTCGCCATGACGGTGCGGACGGGGTCGTCCGGGCCAGGAGCCTGGCCGGCCGGCGCAGCTCGCGACGGCGAGCTCGGGTGCTCGGCGGACGGTTCGTCGGCGCCGACGTGCACGATCCGGGTGTCCGGTCCGGGGAACAGCAGGGATTCGTGGCCGTCGTCCCAGCGGATCCGGTAGTGCTCCTCTCCGCCGGTGACCAGCACCTCGAGCACTTCCCCGCGGCGGGGGGTCCGCCCGACGGTCTCGGTCTCGACCACGATCTCGTCTCCGATGGCGGCACGCACCGCAACCACCTCCGTCCGTGACGGCGTCAGGCCGGTCGCCGACGACACGCCGGCCAGGTCGTCAGACTCGCGCACCGGCTCGCGCCTGGGCAGTGGCGAAAGTCCCACATACGGCCCAGGGACCAGGACCCAGACCGCCGGCGGCCGCTTGCCGGGGCAGGTGGTGCCGGCGCGGATACCGGCAACGGCTTGGCTAAGGCAGGGTGGTGTCCACGGTTCCCGGCCCACCGATGGACGTTTGGCCCTGTCGGGCGGGCCGGCGTTGGGTTGTCATGGAGGGCGGGATCTGACGACCACATAGGGGAGGCGGTCGGCATGACCGGAGTTGCTCGGCGTGAGCGTCCGAGGTTCGGGGAGCTGTTCGACTGGCTGGAGGGGGAGTTCCCGCCGATGTTCCGCCCGTTCGGCGGCGGCCACATGATGCGGGTCGAGGACTACGTCGAGGGCGGGCAGTACATCCTGCGGGCGGATCTTGCGGGAATCGACCCGGACAAGGATGTCGAGGTGACCGTCCGCGACGGCGTGCTGTCGGTGAAGGCCGAACGGCGGGAGGAGAAGCGTGAGGGGCAGCGGTCGGAGTTCCGGTACGGGGCCTTCGCCCGGACCGTCAGCCTCCCGGCCGGCGCCGACGAGAACGATGTCACCGCGACCTACAAGAACGGCATCCTGGAGATCCGCGTCGGCATGAAGGCCGAGGAGAAGGCGGAGGCCAAGCACATCCCCATTGCCACCGGCTGACAGTCGACATCGGCGCCGGAGGC
>DASXAN010000320.1:0-6806 GCA_036406755.1 Gemmataceae bacterium | reverse complement strand
CGACCTGACGATCAGCAAGACGCACGGCAACGACTTCCGCCAGGGCGACGCCGCCGACACGTACACCATCACGGTCAGCAACGCGGGCGGCGCCCCGACCGACGGCAGCACCGTGACCGTCACCGACACGCTGCCGACCGGCTTAGTCCCGACGGCGGCGGACAATGGGACGATCAACGGCTGGACGATCACGACCAACGGTCAGACGGTCACCGCCACCCGCTCCGACCCGCTGGCCGCCGGGGCCAGCTACCCGCCGCTCACCGTCACCGTCGGCGTCTCGCCCACCGCCCCGGCCAGCGTCACCAACACGGCCACCGTCGCCGGCGGCGGCGAGGCCAACACCGCCAACGACTCGGCCGCCGACGTGACGGCCGTCACCCAGGTCGCCGACCTGACCGTCGAGAAGACCCACGCCGGCACCTTCGGGCCGGGTGACGCGGCCGACACGTACACGATCACGGTCAGCAACGTCGGCGGCGCCCCGACCGACGGCAGCACCGTGACCGTCACCGACACGCTGCCGGACGGCCTGCTGCCCACGCCGGCCGACAGCGGGACCATCAACGGCTGGACGGTCACCGCCAGCGGCCAGACGATCACCGCCACCCGCACCGGGGCGCTCGACGCGGGGGCCAGCTACCCGCCGCTGACCATCACCGTGAGCGTCGCCGACGACGTCGCGCCGATCGTCACCAACACCGTCACCGTCGCCGGCGGCGGCGAGGTCAACACCGCCAACGACACCGCCAGCGACGTGACCGCCACAACGCCGGTCCCCGATTTAGCGATCGCCAAGACCCACGCCGGCGCCTTCCGCCAGGGGGACGGGGCCGACACGTACACGATCACGGTGTCGAACGTCGGCTCGGCGCCGACGGCCGGGCCGGTGACGGTGACGGACACACTGCCGGCCGGGCTGGCGCCGACGGCCGCGGACACCGGCACGATCAGCGGCTGGACGGTCAGCGTCAGCGGGCAGACAATTACGGCGACGCGGTCCGACGCGCTCGCCGCCGGGGCCAGCTACCCGCCGCTCACGCTCACCGTCGGCGTGTCGGCCACGGCCCCGGCCAGCGTTACCAACACCGCCACCGTCGCCGGCGGCGGCGAGGTCAAGACGGCCAACGACGCCGCCAGCGACGTGACGGCCGTCACCCAGGTCGCCGACCTGGCGATCAGCAAGACGCACGCCGGCACGTTCCATCCCGGTGACGCCGCGGACGTGTACACCATCACGGTGACCAACGTCGGGGCGGTCGCGACCGACGGCAGCCGCGTGACGGTGACGGACACGCTGCCGGCCGGGCTGTCGCCGACGGCCGCGGACCGCGGCACGATCAACGGCTGGACGGTCACGACCAGCGGCCAGACGATCACCGCCACCCGGACGGGTGTGCTCGCCGCCGGCGCCAGCTACCCGGCGTTGACGCTGACCGTCAGCGTGGCCAAGACCGCGCCGGCGAGCGTCACGAACACGGCCGCCGTCGCCGGCGGCGGCGAGGTCAACACCGCCAACGACACCGCCGCGGACGTCACCACGATCAAGCCGGTGGCCGACCTGACCATTGCCATGACTCACAGCGGCAGTTTCAACCCCGGGGGGACGGGCGTCTTCACCATCTCCGTCGGCAACATCGGCCGGGCGCCGACCGAGGGCCCGGTGACGATTACCGACACCTTGCCGAAGGGCCTGTCCTACGCGGGCCCCGCCTCGGTCAACGGTTGGACCGTCTCGGTCAGCGGGCAAAAGGTTACCGCCACCCGGACCAATCCGCTGGCCGTCGGCGCCAAGTTCCCGCCCCTGACGCTCGTCGTCCGGGTCGCCGGCAGCGCTCCCGTGACGTTCACGAATCTGGCCAGCGTGGCCGGGGGCGGCGAGAGCAATCTCGGGAACGACTCGACATCAAACATCGCCACCGGGCCGTCGCCGCGGCGGCGCGGCGCCTGACAGGAGCGGACGGGCCTCTTTACCGGCGAGAGCCGCGGCCCGCCCGGACCCGCCGCCAACCCCCGGCCAGCCCGGCGGCGGCCAGGGCCGCGGTCAGGGCGAGTCCCGGCTCCGGCACCGGGATGAAGACGGCGTGGATGTTGTCCACGCCGATCGTGGCCACGATCGCGTCGCCGTGCAGGCTCGGGCTGACCGCGCTGAGGACGCGGACTTCCGCGACGCTGGAGAGCACCTGCGTCAGTGTCGGCGTGCCGACGCCGACCGGGGTCATCTGGCTGTCGGTGAGGTTGAAGGTGGCGTGGACCCACTGCCCCTGGTTGGGTAGGGAAACGGGGTTGGCCGAGACGTACCCGGCACCGCCCGACGTGTCGCTCGCGACGCCGAGGCGGAGGGCCACCGCCGTGCTGCTCAGGTTGATCAGGTCCATCTCGACGGCGTTGACGCCGGCGGTGTTGTAGTCGCCGGTCCACTGGACGCGGTTGAGTACGACCATCCGCGGCGGCGTGCCGGGCTGCCCGGAAAGGACCTGGAGGAAGTGGTCGGCCGGGCCGGCCGGGCCGCCGGGCTGGACGGTCGGTGCGGCGAAAATCGCCGACCCGACTCCCCAGTTCAAGGTCGTCCCGGACTCGAACGTGTCCGTCTGGCCGAGGGTGATGTTCTGGGCCGGGCAGGCGGCCGGCACCAGCAGGACCAGGCCGGCGGCGAGGGCCGGCCGCAGCAGAGCGGCGACGCGCATCGGTGACCACCTCCACCGACGGCCGGGCGCCGCCGGTCGCGGCGCCGCCTCCGGACCGGCCGTCGGGTGAGGAGTCTAACAGCCCGGTCGGGGCCCGACTGTGAGACAGGTCACAGTCCATTCCCGGCGGCGGGCTCGGGCCGGGGTGGCGGCCGGCACGTCCCCGTGAGACACGCCAGGCCTTATTCGCCTGACGATGCAGCGGTACACGCACAAGACCCTGCACGACCTTGGGGCGGCGGTCGAATCGTTCCCGTCCGTGCTGCCAAAGCCGCCGGGTCAGGAGCGACAAGCGGCACGGAGGACGTGGACCGACGGCAGGCCGGCTTGCACAAGCGAGCGATCGGGAACGGGAGCAGTCGAGAACGGGCGAGAAAACGACGGGGCCGGGAGAGTCAGCCCCCGACCCGTCCGAAGGGCTGGTTTTCCCGACGGTTGAGGGCAATCGAGGGGGGTCGAGAACGGTTGAAGCGGAGAGGGCGGGATTCGAACCCGCGGTAGGGTTTGACCCCTACGCCGCTTTAGCAAAGCGGTGCTTTCGACCACTCAGCCACCTCTCCGGAACCCCCGACCCGCGGGGGTTGCGGGCGAGCGGCCGGCCCGCGGCCGGCCGCTCGACTTCCATCATACGGCCCCCATCCGTTGACGCAAGTGCCCGGCGGATCAGACCGCCGCCCCCGCCGCCGGGTTCACCCCTCCTCTTCCTCCCGCAGCTTCGCCAGCACGCTGTAGTCCTCCAGCGTCGTCGTGTCCTGGGTCGTCGCCTTGCCGCCGGCGATGTCCCGCAGCAGCCGCCGCATGATCTTGCCGCTCCGCGTCTTGGGCAGCGTGTCCGTGAACCGGACGTCGTCCGGACGGGCCAGCGACCCGATCTCCTTGGTCACGTGTTCCCGCAGCTCTTTTTTGAGCGCGTCGGTCGGCTCGATCCCGCCGCGGAGCGTCACGAAGCAGGCGATCGCCTCGCCCTTCAGCTCGTCCGGCCGGCCGACCACCGCCGCCTCCGCCACCTTCGGGTGGTGCACCAGCGCCGACTCCACCTCCATCGTCGAGAGCCGGTGGCCGGAGACGTTGATCACGTCATCGACCCGGCCCATGATCCAGAAGTAGCCGTCCTCGTCTCGCCGCGACCCGTCGGCCGTGAAGTAGCAGTGCGGCACCTGGCTCCAGTACTGCTGCTTGTACCTCTCGTCGTCGCCGAGGATCGTGCGGAGCATCGACGGCCACGGGTGCTTGACCACCAGGAACCCGCCGTGGTTGGCCGGCATCGACCGGCCCTGCTTGTCCACCACGTCGGCGTGGATGCCCGGCAGCGGCCTGGTCGCCGACCCCGGCTTGGTCGGGATCGCCCCCGGCAACGGCGAGATCATGATGGCCCCGGTTTCCGTCTGCCACCACGTGTCCACGATCGGGCACCGGCCGCCGCCGATCACCTGCTGGTACCACACCCACGCCTCCGGGTTGATCGGCTCGCCGACCGTGCCCAGCAGCCGCAGGCTCGACAGGTCGTGCCCCTTGGGCCACTGGTCGCCCCACTTGACGAAGGCGCGGATGGCCGTCGGGGCGGTGTAGAAGATCGTCACCTTGTACTTCTCGACCAGCTCCCAGAACCGGTCCTCCCGCGGGTGGTTCGGGGCCCCTTCGTACATGAGGACGGTCGCCCCGTTGGCCAGCGGGCCGTAGACGATGTACGAGTGCCCCGTCACCCAGCCGATGTCGGCGGTGCACCAGTAGACGTCGTCCTCGCGGAGGTCGAAGACCCACTCGTGGGTCAGGGCGCAGCCCAGGAGGTACCCGGCCGTCGAGTGGACGATCCCCTTCGGCTTGCCGGTCGAGCCGGACGTGTACAGCACGAACAGCGGGTGCTCGCTCGGCAGCGGCTCGGCCGGGCAGTTCGGCGAGGCGTCCTGCATCAGCTCGTGGTACCACACGTCCCGGCCGGGCTTCATGTCCACGGCCGTGTTGCAGCGGTTGACGACGACGCACTTGGTGACGGTCGGCGACTTGGCCAGGGCGTCGTCCACGTTGGCCTTGAGCGGCACGACCTTGCCCCGCCGCCAGCCGCCGTCGGCGGTGATGAGGAGCTTGGCCGTGGCGTCGTTGTTGCGGTCGGCGACGGCGTCGGCCGAGAACCCGCCGAAGATGACCGAGTGCGTCGCCCCGATGCGGGCGCAGGCGAGCATGGCGACGACCGCCTCGGGGATCATCGGCATGTAGATGGTGACGCGGTCGCCCTTGGCGGCGCCGAGCCCCTTGAGGACGTTGGCGAACTTGCAGACCTCGTGGTGCAGCTGCTGGTAGGTGAGGACGCGGGTGTCGCCGGGCTCGCCCTCCCAGACGATGGCCGCCTTGTTCCGCCGCGGGCCGGTCAGGTGGCGGTCGAGGCAGTTGTCGGTGGCGTTGATCTGGCCGCCGACGAACCACTGGCAGAACGGCTCGTTCCAGACGAGCGTCGTGTCCCACGGCTTGAGCCAGTGCAGAAGCCGCTTCGCCTGGTCGGCCCAGAAACCCTGGGGGTCGTCGAGGCCGCGCTGGTAGAGCTTGTCGTAGTCGGCGGCGCTCTTGATATGGGCCTTGGCGGCGAAGTCGGCGGGCGGCGGGAAGGTGCGGTGTTCCTTGAGGACGCTTTCGATGGCGGACGAGGCGGGAGAGGACATCACGGGGCCTCCGGGACAGCGGGGCGCGGGACGGGGGCCATTCTAAGGGGGGCCGGGGAGGCGAGCAACGGACGCGGCGGTCAAGGCAGTCAGGCGCGGACACCCAAGACCGGCTGGGGTCAGAAGTCGAACGTGAATTGTCCGCCCGGCCCATCGATCGTCAGTTTGCAGGTGTGCAACACGTCCATGCCGATCAGGAGGTCGAACGGAAACCCCGGAGCCAGGTCCATGACCAGCAAAGACGGCTGCGTCAGCCAGGGCAGATTCGGGTTGTTGACATCCAAGACGTGCAGGCTGACGCGATACAGGCTCACTCCGACGGGGCCGCCGATCCCCGTCGTCGAAGTCTGCGACAGTCGAGGACCTCCCAACTGTTGCAAGGTGGCAGACGCCACGCCCGAAACGTCGCTGCCGGTGTCGATCAGCCCGCGGACAAGGACCGGGTCGCACGTCTGACCGGCCGCCCGTAGCGGGAGCAAGGCCGCGGCTTCGAGATTGACCAGGGCGTCGACCACCAGGCCGTCTGGTACGATCGGAAAGGTCAACCGGCCCATCGGCGCCAATACCCCCCACCCCGCAGGACCGGCTCCCGGGCCAGGATCGGCTTCATCAACACCGGCTGCGTCGGGTAGCGTTCCAGTCGGACCCGGTCCGCGTCTTCGGGCCGGTCCCAGATGCCGATGATTTCTTCGCCCTTGATGAGGACCCACTTGCCTTCGTGGCCCTCGGCGAGCAGTCGGCCAACGACCCTGCGGTAGAAGTTCCACTCCGCGGCGATCGGACTGCCCGGCAGCGCCTCCGGCAATGCGGTGCAAGCGATGGACGGCTGTTCGCGTTGGGGCCGCGGCAACAACAGCGCGAGCCGGTCGCGCTCCTGTGCTTGCAGGCGTTGAACGACATCGCGGACTTCCTCGGTCATGGCCGTCCCTCCCCGACCCTGCGACTGTACCGCGCTCCCCGTCAAGGCGATACGCCAACCTCCCGTACGCAAGCGGTGACTATCCCCGTCTCCTGTGACCTACGGGCGGCGCTTGACGCCACTGCCACCAGCGGGGACGATGGCGCTCGGGAATCCACGCCACGCCCCGGAGCCACGCCCGTGCTCGACCGCCTCAAGCTCCTGATCCGCTCCGAGAACGCCATCATCACCCTCGACACCCGCGACGAACACCAGGCCGTCGAACTCGCCCGCCGCGCCGCCGACGACATGGCCCTGCCCCTGTTCGAGTGGAGCGTCACCGCCGGCCTGCACCGCGTCAAGCCGTCCGCCGCCGAGACCGGCGTCAAGCCCGGCAAGGCCGGCCCCGCCCTCGACTACGTCCTCGACAACAAGGGCGACAACGAGATCTACCTGTTCAAGGACCTCGGCCCGCACACCAAAGACCCCATCATCCAGCGGCAGCTCCACGACGTGTGCGGCAAGCACGGCCTGACGCTCATCCTCATCGACGGCGACCCGCTGCCC
>DASXAN010000319.1:0-9396 GCA_036406755.1 Gemmataceae bacterium | reverse complement strand
AATTGACTTCGCGTACTCGATGAACTTCTCGCTCACGGTTACGATGCGGGCCTGCTCGGGCGCCAGCCACAGCGGGAAGTGGCCGGCGAAGTGCTCGATCAGGATGCCGCAGAACCGCTCCATCGACCCGAACGGGGCCCGGTGGATCATGACCGGCCGGTGCCGGTGGTTGTCCGCCCCGACGTACTCCAGGTCGAACCGCTCCGGCAGGTTGTAGTCGAGCTGGACGGTCCCGAGCTGCCACTCGCGGCCGATGCAGTCCTTGACGATAAAGTCGATCTTCGGCCCGTAGAACGCCGCCTCGCCGACGCCGATCGAGTAGTTCATTCCTAGAGCCTGCACCACCTCGACCAGTGTCTTCTCGGCGTTCTCCCACAAGGCCGGCTCGCCGACGTATTTGTTGCTCGCCGGGTCGCGGGTGCTGACCCGCACGCGGTAGTCGGTGAGGCTCAGGGTCTTGAGGATCATGAGCACCAGGTCGATGTTGCTCATGAGTTCGTCGCGGACCTGATCGGGGGTCATGAACAGGTGGGCGTCGTCCTGGGTGAACCCGCGGACGCGGGTCATGCCGTTCAGCTCCCCGGTCTGCTCGTACCGGTAGACGGTGCCGAACTCGGCCAGCCGCACCGGCAGGTCGCGGTAGCTGTGCGGTTCGGCCTTGTAGATGTGGATGTGGTGCGGGCAGTTCATGGGTTTCAGCAGGAACCCCTCCTGCTCCATCAGCCACTTCAGGAGTGCGTCGGCCCGGCCCTTGGAGTCCTTGGCGGCGTGGTACTCCGGCAGGTCCACCTGCATGGTCGTGAGCAGGGTCAGCACGAACCGGTGGACGGCTTCGAGCTTCGCCTCCTGGGTCGGGGCGGCGGCGTACTCGGGCGGCACGAAGTGGGCGCTCTTCAGGTACGCCTGCACCTCGTGCTCCCGCTTCTCGTCGAGCACGCCCATCGCCAGCCGGTACTGGCACAGGTCCAGGGCCCCGGCCGACGGCCGGGAGTACATCGGCGGGAACTGGGCGTCGCGGTAGTACGGGAAGTGGCCGGAGGTACGGTACAGCTCCAGCCGGCCGATGTGCGGGGTGTACACCGGCTGGTAGCCGCGCTTGACCAGCTCGTCCTTGATGAACCCTTCAAGCAGCCCGCGGACGACCGCCCCCTTGGGCATCCACAGGATGAGGCCCGGCCCGACGAGCGGGCTGATGGTGAACAGCTTCAGCTGCTTGCCGAGGACGCGGTGGTCCCGCTTCTTCGCCTCCTCGACCAGCTTGAGGTACTCGTCCAGGTCCTTCTGGGTGAAGAAGGCGGTGGCGTAGAGCCGCTGGAGCTGCTTGCGGGTGCTGTCGTTCTTCCAGTACGCCCCGGCGATGGACAGGAGCTTGAACGCCCCGATCTTGCCGGCGTGCGGCAGGTGCGGGCCGCGGCACAGGTCGATGAACTCGCCCTGGCGGTAGAAGCTCAGGGTCGGGTACTTCTTCAGCTCGTCGTCGATGTGCTCGACCTTGTACGCCTGGGCCATGTCCTGGCACAGCGCCCGGCCCTCGGGGGTGGGCCGCTCGAACCGCTCGAACGGCTCGGCCTCCTTGACGATCTTCCGCATCTCCTCCTCGATGCGGGGGAAGTCCTCTTCCTTGATCAGGGTGGGCGAGTCGATGTCGTAGTAGAAGCCGTTCTCGGTCGCCGGGCCGAAGGCGAGCTGGGCGCCGGGGAACAGTCGCAGTACGGCCCGGGCCATGACGTGGGCGGTGGAGTGGCGGAGCACGTCGAGGGCTTCGCGGTCCTTCTCGGTGAGGATCTGGAAGCTGACTTCGGCGGGTTCGGCCGGCAGTTCGCGGTCGAGGTCGAGGACGGCGCCGTTGACCTTGGCGGCGATGGCGGCCTGGGCGAGCCGCTTGCCGATGCCTTCGGCGACGTCGCGGGGCCGGGTGCCGGGGGCGACCTGCCTGGCGGACCCGTCGGGGAGCTTGAGGGTGACCATGAGAGCGGACTCCGAAACGGTCGGCCGGCGGCCCACCCCCACAACGGGTCGGCCGACGAAGCGACACGGCGGCCGGGCATCCAGTTCGCCCGGCGTGAGGGTAGTTTACGGGATTTGCTCGGGGAAAACGGCAGACGCCGACGGCTCACGAGGCGGCGGGCGCGTCTTCCAAGATCCAGCGCAGCCGCTTCCCGAGTGCAGCGGCGTACCGGGATAGTGTTTCCACCGTCGGGTTGGCCTGGATACCGTTCTCCAACCGACTCAGGGCGGCCTTGTCGATGCCCGACCGCTCGGCCACGTCCGCGAGGCTGAGGCCGGCCGCGGTGCGGGCCTTCTTGAGTTCGGCGAGTGCCTGCAAGAGATCGAGAACGACCCCTTGCGCAATTGGTCCGACGTACTCGCCGCTGGCGACCAGCTGCCCCAACGTCGGCCGCTCCCGCTGGAACTTCTCGCGGACGGCCTTGTGGCGCGCCCGGTCCTCCGGCGTCCAGTCAATCTTCCGATGCACGCCCCGTTCGCTCATCTCAGTCTCCGCCCGGCGGTGGGACCGGGTATGCGGTAAGCGGGTAGACCATCTTCGGGTCGTCGCATGCCAGTTCCCACAGCACCGCGATATGCTGGCCGGTCGAAGTCCAGCCGAAGGTGATGAGGTTACCGCTGGTACGGCTCACTTCGGTCGGATTGTTCCGGTCCAGCAATACCTCCTCGACTTCCTCCCGCGTAACGCCGTGGCCCTCGACGGCGATGTGCCAGTAGTTCCCGTCGGGGTCGTCTTCGAGGTCCCAAACGATCTGAACGTTCATTCGTTCATTTCTTTCCCTTCGGCTGGTCGTTGTATTTTACAGCAACGCCTGAGCGTCTGCAATACCCGACCGAAACGACCCCGCCAGTCGGTATCAGCAATCACCCCGCCCCTGGCCCGCCGAGGAACGTCGCATGGTACGCCGACGCCGACTGTACTAGTGGCACGAACCCGCGGCCGTTCAGCTCGTACGCCCACGAGTCCGGCACGAACGCCTCCGTCGAGCGGCTCACCCGCTCGCCGTCGGCCGGGAACGTGTGCAGCGGCAGCCCCTCCGCCGCCCCGTCCCACGACCCGCCTCGGGCGGCCGCGGCCGTCACCCGCTCGGCGTACACCCACGCCGCACTCATCCACACGTACTGGTCCGGGTCGGCGGCGTCGGCGACCTCCTCGTAGGCGAACGCCTCGACCGGGTCCGTCTCCGCCCCGTACGGCCGCCGGGCCAGCGCCCGCGGCAGCGTCAGGGAGACGGCCGCGGCGGCCGGGCTGTCTACGAAGTCCGTCCAGGCACCGGCGACGGCTTGCATTGCTTCGTCCACGTCCGGCCACCGGGCCAGGTCGGCGTAGCTGGTCAGGCCGAACAGGTTGGCGCTGGCGGCGGCGATGAGCGGCGTCCGCACGGCGTCGGCCACCGTGCCGGCCGCCGTCAGCAGCGCCACGTCCTGCGGGCTGCGGCCGAACTCGAAGTCGGCGACCAGCAGGCGGGCCGGCTGGCCGCGTTCCAGCTGCGCGCGGACGGCGAACCCGGCCGACTGGGGCATCTCCTGTTTGCCCGTGTTGAGGATCTTGATCTTCAACCCCTCATCAGTTTCGGTCCGCTGCACGAGGTAGTTGAGGCCGCGCCACGTCGCTTCCAGCCGGCGGAAGTCGGGGTGATGCATGATGGCCCGGAGCTGGGCGGTCAGTTTCGCGTCGATGTCGGCCTGCCAGCGGCGGATGGTGCCCTCGGCGTCGCCGGGGATGACCATGCCGGGCTGGGCGGCGAGGCCGTGGCGGATCGCCGCCCCGATAGCCCGCTGGGCCCGGTCCCGCTCGGCGTCGTCGGGCGGTTGGGTCTGCTTGAGGATGCGGTCGAGCAGGTCGTCGGACGGGTCGGGCATGGGTCGGACCTCGATGTCAGGGCGGGGCGACGCGCTCCAGCTTCACGGTGCGGGCGACGAAATCGATCTCCAGGCGGTAGCCGCGGAGCAAAGCCGTGCCGATCAGGATAGAATCGTCCTCAATGAACGTGGCGTCTGCCGCGACCACGTGGCCGTCAAACGGGAAGTCGATCAGGAACACGTCCTGCTCGGTTTCCTGCCCGCCAGTTCAAACGTTGCCGACCCGAGATGGACGGGGCGGAACACCCGGAACAAGTCGGCCGGCAGCTCAAGGGATCCGTTGAATCCCGCATCGACGACCGCCGGCCAGCGCCGCCCCGCGATGGGAAGATGGACGAGTACAACGCGGTCGGCCGTCACTTCCCCGGTGAGCATCGCTTCCCATGCCTCCGTGCATAGACCTCGGACCCGACGCGCACGAAATAGAGGAGCTTATGCCGGCCTTCGGCCAGGAGCCGTTTGCCGATCTCGGCGGCCGTTTCGCCGAAATGAACGTCCCCCGTCTCCGGGTCGATGCCGACGGTCTGCCCGACGCGGTCGCTCACGTCGTGGTGCTTCTGGTACTCCTGCCAGAACTCCCGCGCCCGCTGCGTGTCGGCGTCCGTCCAAGTATGTGTTGCCATTGCCAGTCCTCCGGGCTGTGTCGGGCATTGTACCGCAATCCGCCCACCGCCCGCCAATCGGGAACGCCAGTTGCTCTCCACCGGTGGTACGGTCGCCCGGACCCGGTCAGGAACCACCCCATGAAAGCGGTCGTCTTCCACGACGTCGGCGACATCCGCCTCGAAGAGGTCAAGGAGCCCAAGATCCAGGACCCGACCGACGCGATCGTCCGCCTCACCGCCAGCGCCATCTGCGGCACCGACCTGCACATGGTCCGCGGCACCATGCCCGGCATGAAGTCCGGGACCGTCCTCGGCCACGAGGGCGTCGGCGTCGTCGAGGAGGTCGGCAAGCAGGTCCGCAACTTCAAGAAGGGCGACCGGGTCGTCATCCCGTCCACCATCGCCTGCGGGTCGTGCTCGTACTGCCGGGCCGGCTACTACTCGCAGTGCGACACGGCCAACCCGAACGGCCCCCAGGCCGGCACGGCGTTCTTTGGCGGCCCGGCCATGACCGGCCCGTTCCACGGGTTGCAGGCCGAGTTCGCCCGCGTCCCGTTCGCCCACGTCGGCCTGGTCAAGCTGCCGGGGGAGGTCCGCGACGACCAGGCGATCATGATCTCCGACATCTTCCCGACCGGCTATTTCGGGGCCGACCTGGCCGAGATCGAGCCGGGCGACGTGGTGATCGTGTTCGGGTGCGGGCCGGTCGGGCAGTTCGCCATCGCCAGCGCCAAGCTCATGGACGCCGGCCGCATCTTCGCCGTGGACGCCCTGCCCGACCGACTGGACATGGCCCGCGCCCAGGGGGCCGAGGTCATTAACTTCAACGAGGACGACCCGGTCCTGGCCGTCACCGAGCTGACCCGCGGCATCGGGGCCGACCGGGCGATCGACGCCGTCGGCATCGACGCCTACCAGCCGAAGTCCGGGCCGGCGGCCAAGGCGGTCAAGGCGTTCGCCGGCCAGCTGAAGGACGAGTACAAGGAGGTGGCGGCCGAGGCCGACCCCAGCGGCGACAACTGGAAACCCGGCGACGCCCCGTCGCTCGTCCTGCGGTGGGCCGTGCACTGCCTGGCGAAAGCCGGCACACTGGCGGTCATCGGCGTCTACCCGCAGACGTTCGGCCGGTTCCCGATCGGCATGGCGATGAACAAGAACCTGACCATCCAGATGGGCAACTGCCCGCACCGGCGGTACGTGCCGGAGCTGGTCGAGATGGTTCGGACCGGGACGATCGACCCGCACGAGGTGCTGACAAAGGTCGAGCCGCTGACGTCGGCGATCGACGCCTACAAGGCGTTCGACCTGCGGCAGCCGGGGTGGATCAAGGTCGAACTGGAGCCGGCGACGGTCATGGCGTAGCCGCCGGTGGGCGGTCCGGGGAGATGAACTTGCGGCCGGGTCAGGTGACGGTTATGACATTATGAAAGCACACCGTTTGACTCGTGACCGCGATGACCGAAGAACAGGCACTCGCCGAGGCGGAGCGGCGGTGGGGGAAGGAGTTCCCCGACCGGGTGTTCTGCTGTACCGAGCCGACGTTCATGGCCGGCGTCATCGAGTGCCCGGGGGACACGCACCAGGGGTTCTGCTTCACCGGCGGGACGTGGGAGGAGGTCTTCGAGGCCCATGACCGGGTCCGGCGCTCGACGCTGTGGTGGAAGGTACGGGCCGTGGACCGCGCCGGCCAACCCGTCGTGCGGGTGGTCGATCACACCGAGCTAGTGAGCCTGGATTGGGACGACGCCCGGGACTGGACGATCCGCGTCAAGCGCACGCCCAAGCGGAAGCGCCGCGGCGAGACTGACCCGTCGCCGCCGATGGACGAGGCCCCGACCGAGGAGTTCGGTTCGGGGCCAACCACTTTGGCTGACCGCCCGGGGCCGGGTCATTCACCGACGTAAGGCAGCAGGGCCATGAACCGGGCCCGCTTCAGGGCGGTGGCGACGGCCCGCTGGAAGGCGGCGCAGTTGCCGGACCGCTTGCGGCTGAACAGCTTGCCCTGGCTGGTGCAGAGTTTTTTGAGGCCCTGCACGTCCTTGAAATCGACGAACGCCGGCCGCGGGCAGCCTTCTTTTGTGCAGAAGCGGCACCGGTTCTTGCGGCCGCGGCCCAGTTTCTTGCGGACCATCGTCTGACTCATCCTGCGGTTAGGGAAACACCCGGCCCTGATGCGGGAAGTGTCATGGTAGCGGCCGCGGCGGCAGCGTCAACCGGACGTTGCTCCCCCCGCACACCGTTTCCCCCCTGGTCCCCTGCTGTCGCAGCCCGCGCCGCTGTCGTTGCCCGCATTGCTCCCGTTGCTCCCCTGCCCGCGCAGCTGTTGCAGCCTGCAGCGGGGAAGATACCTCAGGTGAGCTATTCGCCGTCCGGGACGGCCGCCGAAACAGCGCAAGTGTTTGAGAATAAGCCCCATCCGGGATAGACTGCACGCGGCTGTCGCGGCGTGCAGTCTAATCGTTGGTTCGCCGTCGGAGAGGGGCTCGTGATAGCTTCCGCGGCGAGGCGCCCGCAAACCAGCAGTCACCGACAGGTTCGTTTCGGGAACCCACGATGAGTACCACTTACGGCCTCGCCACCCTGTCCGCCGTCCCCCTTCTGCTCGCGGCCGCCCCGACCGCCCGCGGCCAGGAGCTCAAGCCGATCAAGTGTGAGGGGCACGAGAACTTCGTCGTCGCGGTCGCGGTATCGCCGGATGGCAAGCTGGTCGCCTCCGGCTCCGACGACAAAACGCTGCGACTCTGGAGGGCCGCCGACGGCAAGTTGCTCCGCACCCCGCTGGCCGGCAACCCGCCGGTCAGGGGCGATTGGGTCGGAGCGGTGGCCTTCGCGCCCGACGGCAAATCGCTTGTGGCAAGAACCCCCGGGCGCGGCTTGCGGTTTTACGGCCCCGATACGGGCGAGGCGTCCGTCGGCCGGGTGCCGTTGAACGAGGAGGCCTACGGCGTCGCCTTCACGCCGGACGGGAAGCTGCTGGCGGCGGCGGGTCGCGAATGGGTCCGGGTGTATGACGCGGCGAAGGGGGGTAAGCTCCATGAGTTCACCTTGGACCGGAAGAAGATCGGCCGGGCTTGGCGCGTCGCCTTCACGCCGGACGGCAAGTGCCTGGCGGCGGCCCTGCACCGCTATGGCGGCTGGGAGCACGAGGGGCCGCTCGTCCGCGTCTGGGAACTCGCCACCGGCAAGGAGGCGTTCACGGCGTGGGAAGGCGGCCACGCCAACGCCGTCGCTTTCTCGCCGGACGGGAGGCTCTTGGCGGCCGGCGGCGAGAACGACGGTGCGGTCGAGGTGTACGACTGGGCCGCGAGGACACAGGTCGCGCGGTTCCAAGCGGACCCCAGCGTCGTATTCTGCCTCGCCTTCTCGGCCGACGGCAAGAGGCTGTACACGGGCGGCAACGACCCGGATGTCAAGCTGTGGGAGGCTGCCACCTTCAGGGCGGCGGGTAAACTCGGGGGGCACACCGACCAGGTGACGGACCTCGCCCAGTCGAAGGACGGAGCGGTGCTGGCGACGGCCGGGCATGACCGGCGGGTGCTGATTTGGCACTTGGTAGCTAAGAGGTAGTGAGCGTGGGTAGCCGCCGCCGAACCTGGCGCTGCACCGGACCGACGGGGCACACAGGGTTTCTGACGGGTCGTAGCCCATTCAGCCCCGCCGGCGGGTGAGCTTCACGTTCGGCGGCAACACGAGGTGACTGCTTCAACAGATGAGTGAAGTACTGCGGCTGTCATCCCTGGCCTTGTTCGCCGTCGGCCCCGTGGTCGCCGCGCTGGCCCTGTTGCGCCGCGCGGTCAAGCCGTGTGCCACGCTGTCCCGGATCAGGGGTTGGCGCTGGTACGTCCCAGCGGTCTTGCTGCCGATCGAGTGGCTGCTTCCCCCGGCCCTGATTGCTCTGCGGCTCGGCGAGATCGAGGCGGGCTGGCTGCCGGTGCGGGTTGTCGGGTTGGCCATCGGCCTGGCGGGGGCGGTGCTGCTGGTCTGGGCCGCGGTGCTGCTCGGCAGGCTCATGCTCCACGAGGCGGCCGTCCGGGCGGACCACGCGCTCATCGAGGGCGGCCCTTATCGGTTCGTCCGCCATCCCGTCTACCTGGGGTATCTCGCCCTCCTGCTCGGGAGCGGCGTTGCCTCGCTGAACGTCTGCCTGTTACTGCTCTGGCCGGTATCGCTGCTGGGGATACTCATTCAAGCGGCCTCGGAGGAGCAGCTCCTGGGAGAGAGGTTCGGCCAGGACTACGAGCGCTACGTCCGGCAGACCGGTCGGCTGGTGCCCCGCTTCTCGGGGCAAGCTGCCGAACCAGGCGCCGCGGCAGACGGCAGCGCAGACTGGCGCCGTGCGGTTGTCAGTCGCTTCCGCCTCCACGGGCGGTAAGCTGGGTGTTGGCGTCCGGCCGCTTACGGACAATGCGCCGTCGTCCCTTGCCGATCCGCACCACCTTGAAGCCCCGCAGCTGCACGGGCCGCAGGCCGACGACTTCGCACACGGCCGCCGGTCGTTCCGCGAAGATTTCGATGAGTCGGCGGGCTGCCCGGGACGGGACGCGCAACCCCTGTTCCCAACTTTGCACGGTCTTGGCCGACACGTACAGAACCTTGGCGAACACCGCCTGCGACATCGCCGCTTCTTCGCGGAGGGCCACGAGCGTCTTCGCGTCGATCTCCGGCGGGGCGGCCGGCACTTCCACCGTTCTGAGAGTCAGTTCGCCGCGGGCATGGACAATCCCTTCTTCCAAGCCGGTCTTGAGTCGCTCGAAGAGCGGCTTCCGCGGGTTCGTCGCCATTACGTGTTCTCCCTGAGCCATCGTTGGTAGGCCGAGACCGCTTTCAGTTTCAACGGCATCCCCGTGCTGCTTGGTCTTCCTTTTCACCCGCCCGGCGGCGATGATACGCCGCTATGACTCCCCCCGCCACGACCGCCCCC
>DASXAN010000318.1:0-7026 GCA_036406755.1 Gemmataceae bacterium | reverse complement strand
ACCCACCCTGCGTGCAATCAATTGTCGTGGTGCTGGCCGTTTCCCACGGTCGCCGCCTCATCAACCCGCGGGAAGAACAGGTCGAACGTCGTGCCGGCCCCGGGCGCGCTGTCCACGACCACGGCGGCGTTCGCCCGGCGGGCGACCCGGGCCACGATCGTCAGCCCCAGGCCGGTGCCCCGCCCTTTGGTGGTAAAGAACGGGCGGAACAGTTGGGCGACCGTGTCCGGCCCCATGCCGCACCCGTCGTCCCGCACCCGCAGCCGGACGTAGTCCCCGGCCGGGGCCATGCCCAAGCCGTGCGTGAGCGGGGCATCGAGCCGGGTCCGGTCCACGGCCACTTCGACCCGCCCGCCGACGGGGATCGCGTCCCGGGCGTTCAGCACCAGGTTGATGACCAGCTGCTCGACCTGCTTGGCGTCTGCCACGACAGCCCCGGCGGCCGGGTCGGTGGTCACGATCAGGCGGGCGCCTGAGCCGATCAGCCGACCGAGCATTGCCGCTAGGTCGCCGACAAGCTGGCCCAGGTCCAGTGGTGCCGGGTCGTCGGCCGACCGGCGGCTGTACCCGAGCAGGCGGGTGGTCAGGGCGCTGGCCCGCTCGGCCGCCCGCCGCAGCTCGGCCAAGTGCTCGTGCTCCGGGGCGCGGCCGTTCTCGGTGGCCGCCAGGAGCATCTCGCTGTACCCGAGCATGACGGTCATCAGGTTGCCGAAGTCGTGGGCCACCTCCGACGCCAGCTGGCCGAGGGTGGCCAGCTTCTGCAGCTGCAACAGGGACAGCTCGACGTCGGCCGGGTCGTCCGACGACCCACTAACGTGGGTATCCCCTCGCTCGCGCGCGTACCGCCGCAAGGCGTCGATTAGCTCGTCGCCGGCGGCCAGCGGCCGGGGAAGGCGCGGCGGGGACATGCCGACTCTCGGCGGGGTCGGGCGGCCGGGTCGGGGCGCGGCGGCCGGCGGCCGGCGGGCGAACAACGGTTCGATGCCGATCATGGCGGGTGCCTCATTCCGATGGACTTCACGGCCGCCCGGCGGGGCGGCCCACGTCCAGTGGGCCACCGCCGTCGGGCGGCGATCGATCATGACGTCAACTGCCCCGCACCGTCTCCCGGTGCGGGTCCACGGGCGGCGGGCCGGCCCGGCGGGCGAGCACGGCGTTCATCCGCCGGGCCACGAGCAGGGCGCGGGCGTCCACGTCCGTCACGGCCGGACCGCCGGCCGACCGGGCCGCCGACCGGATCAGCCGGTCGAGCGGGGTGTCGGCCGCCCCGGCCCTGAGGGCGTGCCGGACGACCCGCGCCAGGGCGGCCGTCCGGTCCGGGGTGCGCGTCGCGGCGGACCCCCGCACGACCGGGGCGTCCAGCAGCAGCGTGTCATTCGCTGAGGTCATCACAGTGACTCCTTCGGGTCGTGTTGGGGGTTAGTCGATCATCCCGTCCCACTGGTCGGACTGCTCCCCGGTGTCCTGGTCGATGGCGATGATGCTGATCGACCCGCCGGTAGACTTCGGGTCCAGGACGATGCCGATGTCGAAACTCCCGTCCGGGTTCACGGTTACGGTGTTGCCGGTTTCTCCCGGGATCGAGCTGCCGATGATCTCGATGATCGTGTTCACCGGCGAGGTGTTGTCCACGTTGCCCCGGATGTGCCAGACACCATTCTCGTTCGTAATGGTCACGTCCCTGAGGACGGGCTTGCCAGCGGCGTACCCAGACTCGGCCTGGCCCGAGCTGTTGCTGCTCAGGTCGATCCCGTTCTGGATCGTCGTCGTGCTAGACATAAGGTTCTGGTCGTCCTGGGCCTGAACGTAGACCGAGCCGGTGTCGGCCACGTTCACGTAAATCAGCAGGTTGCCGTGGGCGTCCGGGTGGAAGTTATCCTGGGCGGCCCCGGTCACGTGGACGGCCACCGTGCCGGGGTTTTCGTCCATGACTGTGCCGCTGATCACCACCTGCCGGCCGTCCCCAGTCCAGGAGGCGGCCACGTTGGACAGTACGGGGGCGCTGGGGTTCGCCCGCGCCTCCAGGGCCTGCACGCACAGCCGCGGGCGAACCGGGCGGTGGACGGTACGGGGGCGACGTCCGGGACGGGAAAAGAGTCCGAACATGCGAGTCCTTCCTCAAACAAGGGACCAGGAGACGGACCATCCGCGGGTATCCCGAGGGGGGGATTCTCACCCAGAGGGGCTGTGGGGTGGGTGCGATGCGCCGCGGTGACTACACTTATGCAATTGAAATTTTTTCCCAAATGCGGACACGTCCCGAAACTTTTTTTCAAAGTTTTTTTCCGGACCGGCGTCACGGGCGCACGAATGATCGACAGACTTTCGCCTTCCTGCCAAGGCGGAAAAGTCGAATGAGCTGATTTCGACGGATGTTACGGCGAGCCGAATGGGAAAATGGCGGCGGCCGCGGGGGCTGGGGATGCCCCGCGCGGCCGCGGATGACTTTTCGGAGGGCGTCAGTCGGTCATTGGGTCTATAAGTCGAATATTATCGTCCAGGCCATTCGACTCGTGTTTGGCGGGAAGTGCGACCGGCAGACGCTTGGCCCACTCGGCCATGCGACGGAACCGCGGGATTGGATATCCGACGGTCTGGCGAGAGTACCCGAACTCCACGGCGAGTCGGACGTACTTCGCCCCTTCGTCATCGAGTCGGTCGGCATCCGGACCATCCCCACGGCGACCCAACTCTGCGGCACACAGCATGGCCGCCGTCCAGTAGAGCTTTGCGGTCGGGATACCAGTCGAGAGCACCGCACGGACGTGCTGCAGACCCGGTAGCGGATCCTCGTTCGGATCGGCGCTACACAGCTTCAGTCGGGCACTAGCGCAGTTGTAATGTGCGGCGCGAAGATTCGGGTCCAGCTTGAGTGCGAGCTCGGCCGATTCCTCGGCCTGCTGATTCCTGTCCATGCGTAACTGGCTGAGGGACAAATTGTTGTAGACGGCGGCCAAGTTCGTCGTGCCGGCCCGGATGGCCTGCTGATCGCTCTCGACCGCACGAGGGTAGCGGCCGACACAGGCGTAGCAGTAGCCCAGACAGGCGGCGGCTCGGCCGTCGGCATCGCCACCGGACTGCACGCACTGAGTGAAGTCCTGAATGGCCGAAGCCCATTGCCCCTGCTTCTGATAGACCCGGCCGCGGGCGAAGTACACCGCCGGCTGATCCGGGTCGGCCGCCAGGGACGCGTCGAACTCCTGCAGGGCGGCGGCGTACTGGCCGTCCTGGTAGAGTTGTTCCCCTGCCTTCGCGTGGACGACGGCCGGCGACGATGGGACCGGCTGGTTGGCCACGTAGCCGGCCGCCCCACAGGCGGCCAGCGCCCCGGTCATGGCCAGCACTTTGACGTGCGCCACCGCCCACCGCCGGGCGCGGCGGCCGGGGGCCTGGAGCCGCCGCAACTCGGCGGCCAGCGCGGCGGCCGATGCCGGCCGGTCCGCCGGGTCCGCACTCAGGCAGCGGCGGATCAGCCGGTCCAGGGCCGGATCGACCTGGCGGTTGCGGGCCCGCAGCGGTCGCGGCCCGCCCCGCTGTCGGGTCAGCAGGAAGTCGCAGGCGTCGGCCGTGGCCAGCTTCAGCGGCACCGGGCCGAACGGGTGCACCCCCGTCAGCAGCTCGTACAGGATCACGCCCAGGGCGTACAGGTCGGACCGGTCGTCCGCCGGGACCGGGTCGCCGCGGCGGTGCGCGGCCAGGGCCGCCAGCTGCTCGGGCGGCATGTACGGCAGCGTACCGCCGAGTCGGTGCTCGGCCATGGTCCGGTCCAGGGCCAGGTTGAAGTCGATCAGGACCGGCTCCCCGTTCGGGCAGAGCAGGACGTTGGACGGCTTCAGGTCGCGGTGCAGGATGCCCCGCTCGTGGACGTAGGCCAGGGCCGCGGCCATCCGCTCGCCCAGGTGCAAGACGGCATCCAGGTAGGTGCCGCGACGCAGCGCTCGGACGGGCGGGGCGGCGCTGTCGGCCGGCCAGCGGTCGTCCCGGGCGGCGTCGAGCAGGAACCCGGCCCGGTCCGGCAGGGCCTTGGCGGCGGCCAGCGATTCGACCACCGACGACAGCGTGGTGCCGCCCAGGAACGGCATGCAGACGACGGCAAATCCCGTCGTCTCGTCGAACTGCGCGGAGTGGATCGGGACGACGTTCGGGTGGCGGAATTTGCCGAGGGTGCCGGCCTCGTTGTCGGCGTGCAGCGACACCTTGACCACGACGCGCCGGTTGCCGACGGCCGGCTCGCGGGCCAGGTACACGCGGGCGAACGCCCCGCGGCCCAGCTCCGCCTCGAGGTGGAACCCGAAGAACTCCTCCCCGCACTCCGGCCACGCGCCCAGGCCGTCGAGCAGCGACGGGTTTGCCTCCAGCTCAAGCCGCACCTCGAGCACCCGCCGCAGCGACGTTTGGTAGGCCGGATACCGCCCGCAGAACGCGTCCGGGTCCACCTCGACGCCGGCGGTCCGCAGGTGCATGAATTCGGCGAAGGCCCGGTCGATCAGCCGAGAGCGGTCGGCGGGGGCGAGGGCCGGCGGGGGTGGGCCGTCCAGCACGGCCGTGGCGCTGAGAGCGGCCACGGCGTCGGCGTCACCGAGGTCGGTCAGAAGGGCGGTCATGGCCGGGGGCCTCCGGGTCCAGTTGGCGGACGAGCCGTCGGATGGTTTTTTCGTGCGTGTTCAGGCGGCGGGCGACCTCGCGGTAGCCCATGCCCTGGCGGAGCAAGGTGAGGATCCGCTGCTGGATCGGGTCGCGGCCGCGGAGCATGTTCTGGAATTCGTCCTCCGCCCCAACGATCTGGCTCGGCGTGGGCTCGGGGGCGGGCAGACCGCCGTCCCGCCCGGCGGCCGCGCTGACAATCTGGATCGGCTTTTCGCGGGCCAGGTCATGCTTGGGTGCCCGCGCTTTCCGCCGCACCTCCCCGATCTTGTTGCGGGCCATGCGGGCCAGGTAGGCGGTGAACTCCTGGGGGGTGTCGAAGTGGGCGTGGCGGGGCGGGTCGGCGAAGAACGACACCCACACGTCGTTGACGAAGTCGAGGGAGTCGTAGCGGGGGCGGAGTTGGGGCAACAGGGTGCGGCGGACGACGCGGAGGATGGCCGACTGGTAGTCGCGGCAGAGCCGTTCGGCCGCGTCCTGGCGGCCGGCGAGGAAATCGCGCATGAGGGTCCGGAAGTCGTCCGTGTCCGTGGTCATCCGTTGGCTCCGGGCCCGACCGCCGGACCCGCCGCGGCCGCTGTTCGAGGGTTGATCGAAGCTAGTATCTAACGCGGGCCGGACACGGGCAAGTCAAAAATCCCCGATTCTGCACAGTCCCTACCACTTTTTTCCTCGGCAAATCAAGTCCCAGCGCACTTTTTTGACAGGGGTGTGTCATCCCGGTTCCGGGCGTGCCGGCCGGGCGGGTTGTGGCGGTTACGCCGGTCGTACCGGCCGCCCCTCGCGCGCGGGCCGCGCGGAATTTATCGTCAGATTCGCATGGTTCTCTTGGCGCGGTCGGGGGGCCGCGCCATAATAGGCGGCAACCGTCTTCCGACTGCTGCGGCCAAGCCGCCCGTCATTCAACCCCTGTGAGGTACACCTATGCGCTGGTGCTTGGATCGGTGGCGCGGCCGCGCCGCCCTGTTCGTCGTCGCACTCGCCGCGGCCGCCCCCTCCGCCGCCGGCCCCGTCAACTCGTCCCAGGACCCGCAGGCTCGGATGGAGGAGATCGAGAAGGCCGGGGATAAGCTAAAGGCCCGCCAGCCCGGGGCCGTGGACGAGGCGTACAAACTCCTCCAGGAGGCCGTCAAGAAGAAGACGGACCTGCCGCCCGCCCGCCTCATGCTCGCCCGGCTGATGATGCACCAGCAGCTCCAGGACTACCACCAGATGGTCCGGGGCCAGCTCGAGCTGGCCGCCAGTGAGGAACCCGGCCACCCGGAAATCTACCTCACCAACGCCGGGCTGGCCCTGTCCGAGGGGCGGGTCACCGACGCCTTGCTGAACGGCGACAAGGCCCTGGCACTGACCGCCGCTGACCGCTGGACGGCCGCCCAGAAGAAGTCGATGCAGACGGACGCCCGCAAAGTGCTGGCGGCCGGGTACGAGGCCCGCCGCGACTGGCCGGCGGCCCGCGCCCAGCTGGCCGCCCTGCTGGACGCGGACCCGAAGAACGGCCAGCTCCGCAGCCGGCTCGCCCGGGCCGTGTTCTTCCTGCCGGGCGACAAGGAGGACGAGGCGTACCGGGAACTGATCCAGGCCGTCAAGGACGACACGGTGCTCGAGCCGCCGACCGTGAGCATGGCCCGGCTGTGGAATGCCAAGGGGGACATGAAGAAGGCCCGGGAGTGGTTCGAGAAGGCCGTCAAGGGCGAGCCGAACAGCGCCCGCGTCCACGTCGCCTACGGCGACTGGCTGATGCAGCAGAACGAGATCGAGCAAGCCAAGCTGCACATCGACCAGGCGGCCAAGATCAACGCCAACGACCCGGAGGTGCAGAAGTTCCAGGGGCTGATCGCCCGCATCCAGGGGGACCTGGGCACGGCCGAGCGGATCTTCAAGCAGATCCTGAATTCCGCCCCGGACGACACCTTCGCCCGCAACCAGCTGGCCCTCGTGCTGGCCGACCAGTCGGGCGACGCGCCGCACAAGTTGGCCGTGCAGTACGCCGAGCTGAACGCCAAGGCGAACCAGAAGTCGCCGGAGGCGCTGGCCACCCTCGGCTACGTCTACTACCGGGCCGGCAACGTGGACGAGGCGATCAAGATGCTGCAACTGGCGGTGAACGCCGGCAACGGCCAACTGTCGCCGGACACGGCCTACTACTTGGCCGCGTGCATCTACGAAAAGGACAAGGAGAAGGCGGAGGACGTCAAGAAGTTCCTTAAGGCCGCCCTGGATGCGAAGGGCCTGTTCGTCTACAAGAAGGACGCGCAGAAGCTGCTCGACCGGGTCGCGAAGGCGCCGCCGCCGAAGGCGTCGTCGTCCGCCAAGTGAGTCGGTGCCCGCGCGGGCACGAGTGACGTTCCTCGGGCGGGCGGCCGGGAAGGCCGCCCGCCC
>DASXAN010000317.1:0-6086 GCA_036406755.1 Gemmataceae bacterium | reverse complement strand
CGCTCCGCTCCGAAGACTCCGCGTCGCGGCTAATCGGAATTCTTGTTTTCGCCCCGCGCCCGCCCCTAATAATAACCTACGACTGTCGCCTCGCCCGTCCCGAGGACCCGCCGGATGGCCACCGCCGTCGCCGACCCGCCGACCACGAACCTGCTCCAAGACGCCGACCTGAAGGCCCGCCTCCAACAGTTCCGCCAGCCGGACAACCTGACCAACTGGTACTACCTGCTCCGCACATACCTGTTCCTCGCTGCCGTCATCGGCGGGTCCGTCTACTTCTTCGGACACCGCGCCGAGTGGGGCCTGCACTGGGCGTGGAACATTCCGGTCGCGGTCGTCGCCATCATCCTGGTCGGGGCGGGGCAGCACCAGCTGACCGCACTCGCCCATGAGGCGTCGCACCACACGCTGTTCAAGAACAAGCTGCTCAACGAGCTGGTGTCCGACTGGTGCTGCATGTTCCCGATGCTCAGCACCACCCACCACTACCGGCTGCACCACCTGGCCCACCACCAGTTCGTCAACGCCCCGGAGCGGGACCCGAACGTGCCGCAGGTGTGGGTCAACGGCCACTGGACGGATTTCCCGATGACCCGCGCGCAATTCTGGCGGGAGCTGGTCAAGGAGCTGTGGCCGTTCAACATGATCCGCTACATGCGGGCCCAGGCGAAGTCAAACGCCCTGCCCGGCGTCCGGTCGCCGTACGAGCGGAGCACGATGGACCGAGCGAAGGTGAAGGTCGCCATGCGGGTCGGCGCGGCCTACGTCCTCTGGCTGGCGGTTCTGCTGGCCGGACTGGTGATCCACGGCGACCCGGTGCTGCTGGCCGTCGTTCCCGCCGTCGCCTACGCCGCCGTCATGACGTTCTTCGCCGTCATCCCGCCGACGTGGTACGCGCAACACCGCGTCCACCCGACGTACACCATGCGGACGATCACCCTGATGCGGATGACGTTCATCACGGCGGTGGCCGTCGGCGTGGCGTGGCTGGCGCACTTCTACGGCCGGCTCGCGTTCTACTGGTTCGTCCTGCTCTGGCTGGTGCCGATGGTGACGTCGTTCTCGCTGTTCATGATGCTGCGGCAGGTGGTGCAGCACTCCAACAGCGACCGCGGCTGGCTGACCAACACCCGCATCTTCCTGGTCAACCTGTTCGTCCGGGACAGCATCCTGCCGTACGGCCAGGACATCCACCTGCCGCACCACATGTTCGCCACGGTGCCGCACTACCGGCTACGGGCGCTGCACGAGTTTCTGATGCGGTATCCGGAGTACCGCTCGGAGGCGGTGGTGGTCCGCGGGGCGGTGCTGCCGCGGCACGACGACCACCCGTCGATCCTGGACGTGCTCGGCCCGGACTGGGCGCGGCAGGACGCGGCCGTGCACGTGGACGACTCGGTGCTGGACGGGGAGCGGGTCGAGGAGCGGGCGGCGATCCAGCGGGAGAGCGAGGAGTCGGCGGGCCAGGCGTGACCGCGGCACCTTCGCTTGACCGCCCCGGGCGACCGGTTACGATGAACCGCGCCCCGGAGTGTTGCCCATGCCGCGCCGCCTCGTGCTCGCCGCCGCCCTGCTCGCCGCCGCCCCGGCACCGGCGGCCGACAGGCCTCCCCTGTCCGGCAAGGAGATCTACCAGCGGACGCTCAAGTCCACCGCCTGGATCGCCCACGCCGTCGAGGTGGGCCGCGACCGGGCCGTCCTGCTCGCCGGGACCGGGTCGGTCATCGACGTGCACCAGCGGCTGATCCTGACCAACTTCCATGTCGTCGCCCACGAGGCCGAGGTCCGCGTCTTCTTCCCCCAGTTCGACAAGCAGAACAAGCTGATCGCCGCCAAGGACCACTACCTGCGGGAGTTCCAGGCCGGCGGCGGGCTAAAGGGCAAGGTGCTGTACCGCGACGAGAAGCGGGACCTGGCCGTGGTCCAGGTGGACAGGTTGCCGTCGGGGACGACGGCCGTGCCGCTGGCCCGCGAGAGCGTCGGCCCGGGGGACACGGTCCACTCGATCGGCAACCCCGGGGCCAGCGACGCCCTGTGGGCATACACCCCCGGGGCGGTCAAGGCGGTGTACAAGAAGACGTGGTCCGTCCGGGACCGCGGCGAGGTCCACAACTTCGAGGCCACCGTGGTCGAGACGACCTCCCCGGTCAACCCCGGGGACAGCGGCGGCCCGCTGTTGAACGGGGCCGGCGAGCTGGTGGCCGTCACCCAGGGCGGGGTCAGCGCCCAGGGGACGATCTCGTACTTCATCGATATTAGCGAGGTCCGCGCCCTGCTGACGGCCAAGAAGGTCCGGTTGAGCACCGCCCCGGCGGCGGCGGTGGCGGCGGCCACCGAGAAGGTGGAGGAGAAGGCCCCGCCGCCCAAGGACGCGGCCGCCGACCAGGCGGAGAAGGACGAGAAGACGGCCCGGGCGAAGCTGGCGCTGGCCGAGATGTTCCTGCCGGACCGGCCGGAGAAGGCGCGGGAGCGGCTGGAGGAGATCATCAAGGCGTACCCGCAGACGAAGGCGGCGCGGGAGGCGAAGGAGCAGCTGGCCAAGTTGAAGAAAGGTTAGCCGCGACGCGGACCATTTAGCCCCCGGTCATTGACCGGGGGCTAAATGAACCGTGTCGCGGCTAACCGGTAGGAGTCACAGATGCCCGACGGCGACCGCGCGTTGGCCGTGTTTCTCGACTTCGAAAACGTCGGCCTCGGCTTCCACGGCCGCCGCGACCGGTTCGACGTCGCCCGCGTCCTGGAGCGGATGGTCGAGAAGGGCAAGATCGTCGTCAAGAAGGCGTACGCCGACTGGAACCGGTTCAGCGACTACACCCGGTCGCTGCACGAGGCGGCCATCGAGCTGATCGAAATCCCCCGCCGGGCCCAGACCGGCAAGAACTCCGCCGACATCCGCCTGTGCGTGGACGCCATGGACCTGGCGTACTCCAAGGAGCACATCGACACGTTCGTCATCGTCTCCGGGGACAGCGACTTCTCCCCGCTGGTCAGCAAGCTCAAGGAGCTCGGCAAGCACGTCATCGGGTTGGGGATGCAGGACTCGACGTCCGACCTGCTGCGGGACAACTGCGACGAGTTCATCTACTACGAGGACCTGGGCAAGGCGCCGACGATGTCCGCCCCGCTGCCGGCGAACGTCCCGGAGAGCAAGCGGAAGATGGTCGCGCTGCTGCTCGACTCGCTGCTGGCCCTGCGGCGGGAGAACAAGGAGGTGCTCTGGTCGAGCATGGTCAAAGACACGATGAAGCGCAAGAAGCCGTCCTTCAACGAGACGTACTACGGGTACAAGACGTTCAGCGAGCTGCTCGAAGACGCCCAGCGGCAGGGCCTCTTGGAGCTGGAGACGGACAAGCGGAGCCGGACGTACGTCGTGACGCGGTTCGGGGACGAGCTGAAGGCGGAGCCGCCGGCGGCGGAGGCGGCCAAGAAGCCACGGCGGCGGCGGCGGTCGGGGTCGCGGCGGCGGCCGGCCGCCGCCGACAACGGGGCGGCCGCGGAAGCGGCGGAGCCGGCGGCGGAATAACCACCGGTTAGCCGCGACGCGGAGTCTTCGGAGCAGAGCGCTTCGAAGACCCGCTCCGCTCCGAAGACGCCGCGTCGCGGCTAACCACTTCATCTGGAGCACCCCGGCCGTGGCCCTGTTCTTCGCCGTCACCCTCTTCGTCAGCGCCTTCCTCCTGTTTCTCGTGCAGCCGATGGTCGGGAAGATGGTGCTGCCGCTGTTGGGCGGCGCCCCGGCCGCGTGGGCCACCTGCATGGTCTTCTTCCAGGCGCTACTCCTGGCCGGATACGCCTACGCCCACGCCGCCACCCGCCGCCTCGGCGCCCGCCGGCAGGCCGTCATCCACCTCGTCGTCCTGGCCCTGCCGCTCGTCGTGCTCGGCGTCACGGCCCTGGCGACCGGGGCGCCGGTGCGGGCGTACCGGGCGCTCGCCCCGCAGGGACAGACGCTGCCGTTCGTCGGGGCGATCGCGCTTCTGTCCGCGGCCATCGGGTTGCCGTTCCTCGTCGTCTCGACCAGCGCCCCGCTGTTGCAGCGGTGGTTCGCCGACACCAACCACCCGGCCGCCCGCGACCCGTACTTCCTCTACGCCGCCAGCAACCTCGGCAGCCTCTTGGCGCTGGTGGCGTACCCGTTCCTCGTCGAGCCGCGGCTCCCGCTGGCCGCACAGGCGTGGCTGTGGTCGGCCGGGTATCTCTTGCTCGTCGGCCTGACGGCCGGGTGCGCCTGGCAGCTCCGCCGCTCGCCGCCGCCGCTGACCGCCCTGGTGCCGGAGCATGTGGACCCGCCGCCGCGGTGGGCCGACCGCCTGCGGTGGCTGGCCCTGGCGTTCGTCCCGTCCAGCCTGCTGTTGAGCGTCACCCAGTTCATCACCACCGACATCGCGCCGGTCCCCGGCCTGTGGGTGCTGCCGCTGGCGCTGTACCTGGTCACGTTCATCGTCGCCTTCGGCCGGACGCCGCGGCTGGTGCGACAGGTGGTCGAGGTCCTCACCCCGGTGGCCGTGCTGCTGCTGCTCTGGACCCTGATCACGGACAAGAAGCCGGAGTCGCTCGGCGTGGTGCTGGCGATGCACCTCGTCGTGTTCCTGCTCGTCGCGCTGAACCTGCACACGGAGCTGGCCCGGCGGCGGCCGGCGGCCGGGCGGTTGACCGAGTTCTACCTGTGGGTGTCGCTGGGCGGCGTGCTCGGCGGGCTGTTCAACTCGCTGGTCGCCCCGCTCGTGTTCCCGGACCTGTACGAGTACCCGCTGGCCCTGATCGCGGCCTGTTTCCTCCAGCCGGCCGGCGAGGCGCACGACGACAGTCCGCCGGCCCGCGCCCTGGACTTCGCCGCTCCGCTCGGCGTCGCCGGGCTGGTGTTCGCCCTGAGCCGGCTGCCGCGGGAGTGGTTGCCACTGGTGGCGAAGTTCCCGATCCCGTACTACGGCCCGTTCCAGGTGCTGTCGACGACCCTGAAGGCGTACCTGGCCTACGGCGTGCCGGCCCTAGCCAGCTACCTGTGGGTGGACCGGCCGCTACGGTTCGGACTGTGCGTCGCCGCCCTGTGGCTGGTGCCGACGATCACCACGGAGTTGGACCTGAAGTACGGCGGCCGGCCCGTCCGCCGGGACCGCAGCTTCTTCGGCATCCTGTCCGTTCAGGAGAGCGAGGAGCAGGCCGAGGACCGCACGACCGTGCCGACCCCGGACGCGGGGCGGCCGCGGGAGTTCAACCGCCTCGTCCACGGGACAACGCTACACGGGTTGCAGCAGACCGACCCGCGCAGCAGCGAGCCGCTGACGTATTACCATCGGACCGGGCCGATCGGGCAGGTGTTCGCCGCCGCCCCGCCGGCGGTGGCCCGCGGCCGGTTCGCGTTCGTCGGCCTGGGGACGGGGACGCTGGCCGCCTACGGCCGGCCGGGCCAGTCGATCACCTTCTACGAGATCGACCCGGCCGTGTTGCGGATCGCCGAGGACCCGCGGTACTTCACCTACCTGCACGACTGCAAGGCGAAGTACGACGTGGTCCTGGGCGACGCCCGGCTGAAGCTGGAGGAGCACGCCAAGCCGGGCGAGTATGGCCTGATCGTGGTGGACGCGTTCAGCTCCGACGCCATCCCAGTCCACCTGCTGACGAAGGAGGCGGTGCAGCTCTATCTCGACAAGCTGGCCGACGACGGCGTCATTGCCCTGCACATCTCCAACCGCTACCTCGACCTGCAAAAGGTGGTCGGCCGGCTGGCGGCGGAGCTGCGGCTGGCCGGCCTGAAGCAGTGGGACCTGAACGACCTGTTCGTGCCCAAGCACGACGGCGGCGTGGACACGGCCGCCAACCGCATCCCCGGCAAGCGGGCGTCGCAGTGGGTGGTGCTGACCCGGGACCGCAAGCACCTGGAGCCGCTCCTGCACCTGCCGCCGACGATGGACGTGGAGGGCCACGCGGTGCCGCTGTCGCCGTGGGAGGAGTTGACCAACGACGACGGCCCGCTGTGGACCGACGACTTCTCGAACCTGACGCAGATCCTGAACTGGGAGCAGATCCTGCCGAGCGGCAAGTGACCGGTGGCTCGGGCGGCGCGGATAGTCATCCGGGAGGGCGAG